>NZ_KV832072.1:0-224395 GCF_001837335.1 Streptococcus sp. HMSC066F01 | reverse complement strand
CGGTGTCTTAACCCCTTGACCAACGGACCTTGAGTTTTTCAACTCTTTCTATTATACCTACTTTTTTACCTTTGTCAAGGACTTTTTTCAGTGAAGTTAATTTTTTCTTTTCTTCACTAATTTAACCACTGCTTCTGTCCGTGCAGTGTGGGGAAACATATCGACCGACTGGATATACTGGAGGTCATAGACTTTTACTAGTTTAACCAAATCTCGCGCTAAGGTCGAAACATTGCAGGATACATAGACCATTTTGTCTGGAACGTAGGTCAGAATGGTTTCCAACAGCTTATCATCTAAGCCTGTACGAGGAGGGTCAACTATCAAGGCATCCGCTCGGTAGCCATCACATTAGAACATAAAAGAGAGGTTGAACCTCTCTAAATTTATTTTTCTTCACTCATTTTTGATTTTACTTCATCATAAGATAGTGCATGGGATTCCTCTTCTACTGTCTCAGGCATTTTCCCTGTTTCGTAAAGAGATTTAATCTGTGTACTATCTAATGTTTCGTATTTCAACAATGCTTCTGCAATCAGTTTGTGGGTTTCACGATTTGATTGGATAATTTCAGCAGCTTTGTTTCGTGCCTCATTTAATAATGAACGAACTTCCTCATCTATCTCATAGGCTGTTTGCTCTGAAATTGATTTTTGAGGACTTTGTGCACCAAACATAGCATGATTACCTTCGTATTGAACTGGGCCAAGTTTTTCACTCATACCGTATTCAGTGACCATTGCACGCGCCATCTGTGTGGCTTGTTCAAAGTCATTTGAAGCTCCTGTCGTTTGGACATTAAAGATAATCTCTTCAGCTACACGACCACCCATCAAACCTGCTAATTGTTCTTTCATATCTTCTTTAGATAGAAGCATTTGATCCTCTTTCGGAAGTGCAATCATGTAGCCACCTGCACGTCCACGTGGTACGATGGTAACTTTATGAACAACACGGGCATTTGACAAGACTAAACCAACAATGGTATGTCCAGCCTCATGATAAGCAACCAATTCACGTTCTCTTTGTGATACTGTTTTATCTTTCTTAGATGGTCCAGCAATCACTCTGTCCTCTGCCTCATCAATATCTGAAGCATCAATGATTGATTTGTTGCGACGAGCAGCAACTAAGGCTGCTTCGTTTAGAACATTTTCTAAGTCAGCTCCCACAAAACCTGGGGTTTGTTGGGCAACTAGTTTCAAATCAACATCGTCTGCCAGAGGTTTATTTTTAGCATGAACTTTCAAGATTGCTTCACGACCTTTAACATCAGGGCGACCAACTAAGACTTTTCTATCAAAACGTCCTGGACGGAGAAGAGCTGGATCTAGAACATCTGAACGGTTCGTCGCAGCGATAACGATGATCCCTTCATTTCCCTCAAAACCATCCATTTCAATCAAGAGTTGGTTCAAGGTTTGTTCACGTTCATCATTTCCTCCACCAAGGCCTACACCACGTTGGCGACCAACAGCATCAATTTCATCGATAAAGATGATGGCTGGCGCTGCTTTTTTTGCATCCTCAAAAAGAGAACGAACGCGGCTTGCACCAACTCCGACAAACATTTCTACAAAATCCGACCCTGAGATGCTAAAGAATGGAACTCCTGCTTCTCCAGCAACCGCCTTAGCAAGCAAAGTCTTACCTGTACCAGGAGGCCCCTCCAAAAGAACACCCGCAGGAATACGTGCACCAAGTTTTGTAAATCGTTTTGGATCTTTTAAAAATTCAACAACTTCTACTAATTCTTGTTTTTCTTCCTCAGCACCCGCAACATCTGAGAATCGTACCTTGATATCTTCTTTGTTTGCAGCTTTGGCCTTGCTACGTCCAAAACTCATTGGATTTCGGCCACTATTTCCTCCCATATTTCCCATCATAGAGAATAGGAAGAAGAAAAGAATAGCAAATGGCACAACAGAGACAAGGATATTGATCCACATACCGCTTGAACTTTCATGTTTGACTGTTACTTCTGCCTGATGTTCAGAAGCAAGTTTTTGTAATTCTGAAACTGTTGAATCAGACGGAAGAATAGTACTTGAGAATCTTTCTACTGTTGTAGCTGTAGGAGTGAAAAATTGAATTCCTGTTTCTTCTTTACTAGTCTTAGGATTTTTATAAACACCAGACACTTCAATGATGCTACCATTTGGCTGATAGGTTAATTCTTTTACATTGTCTGCAGTAATTTCTTTTACCAGTTCTGTATAGTTAATTTTTTCGCTTCGTCCAGCAGTATTTCCAGAGTAAAAATACTGGAATCCTGTCACTAGGAAGAAGATAATTAACAAGTATAGAAATGGATTTCTAACTAAACCATTATTTTGTTTTTTCATTAAAGATAAATCTTTCTAATTTGAATAAACTTCTTCTTTCAATACTCCGACATAAGGAAGGTTACGATAATTTTCTTTATAGTCCAAACCATAACCTACTACAAACTCATTTGGAATAGTAAAACAAGTATAATCCGCTTCAATTTCAACAACACGTCCCTCTGGTTTGTCCAATAAAGTCGCGATTTTAACAGAAGCTGCTTCTCTTGCAATAAACATATCTCTCAAACTCTTCAAAGTTTGACCTGTATCAATGATATCCTCTACAAATAAAACATGTCTTCCTTTGATATCTTGAGTCACGTCTTGCTTGATATTGATGACACCACTACTTGCTGTTCCACCATGGTAACTAGATACCATCATGAAGTCCATCTCGATATGCGTATCAATATGTTTGACCAATTCAGCCATAAAAGGAATTGATCCTTTCAGAATTCCAATAAGAATTGGATTTTTCCCCTCATATTCTTTTGTTAGTTGCGCACCTAGCTTTTTAGCTGCTTCTGTAATTTCATCATGTGAAACGAGGATTTTTTTTATATCGTGTTCTAACATCTTTTTACCCATCTATTTTTTCTATATAAAGTACAGTGTTCATTATATCATTTTTCGTGTTTTTACTCAAATCACTGGTCGCAATTCCTGAAATTGAGACAATTTCTCCAAATTGCTCAATAATAGGGGTTGTTTTTCGTTTTTCAATAGGGATTTTCAAATCTATAAATAAGCGTCTCAGTTTCTTTCGATGACCATTTAGGATAATAACGTCGCCAGGTTTTCGACATCTAATATGTACAGATGTTTCCCGTGAAACCGTTACTTTTTGAACAAAATCCCCTTCAATAGGAATGCCAAAGGAAAATAAATAGCCCATATATCGAACTTGATTTTGATAGTGTAACACAAGTTCATCTTCCTTTTCATCAGCCTGTGGACTGATTTTGCAAACTCGAAAATTCTGATACTCTTTTATCAATTCATAGCCATTTTTAAGAGAATGACGATACTGGCTTTTAGTTGCTAAAATCTGTCGAACTTCATCAAACTGAGCCTTCGTCAGATTTAAGTCTGGGAATTGATTAAGATAGTTCTGGAGCAATATTCCTTGAGTTTGTTGAGAGTATGAAAATAGCTCATTCAAATCTTCCACATCAATTTGTTTCGAAAGCTCCGTTATTGTTGCTTGGTAATCTGAAATTTCCCTTCCTAAATCTAAAAGGGCGGATTTAAGACGAGGATTTTCTTTTTCAAGCTCTGGTATATACCTATTCCGAATGCGATTGCGAAAATAGGTATTTTCCTGATTTGTTTGATCTTCGAAATGAAAAATTGGTGGAAAATTCTTTTTATGAAATTGCAACAAGGGACGGATGATTTCAATATCATCAACTACTTGACTTTCTTTTATCCCTGTTAAATGGCGTAACCGACTTCCTCGAATCAAGCGCATCAAAATCGTTTCAACTTGATCATCTGCATGGTGGGCGGTAACCAAGGCAGTCGCTCCAACCTCTTTCATAATTTTCCTAAAAAAATCATAACGAAACTCTCGAGCACGCGCTTCTGAAAAGTCTCCTGAAAAGCTTGTGATATAAATAGGAAGTTCAGCTGCATCAACTAACTTCCTTAGTTCATTTTCCTCCCAATCAGATTCCCTTCTCTGCTTGTGATTGACATGTGCTAAAATCAACTCAATTCCCAACTCATTTTGATAAGTAGACAATAGCTGGAATAAAAACATTGAATCCAGTCCGCCAGACAAAGCTAACACGACTTTCGAATGTTTTTTGAAATACTCTTTTCGGAGAAAATGATTTAAAAAATCCTGTTCCCTCATTTTAGAACCTCATAGACATCCTTAGCTATCTTAGCAATAGTATCATAATCAGAATTTTTGGTAAAAATAGAAAGAACGAAAGGAGAATCCGTATAGACAATGGCAGTGTCATGTTTAAACTCGTCGGCATCTCCAATTTTATGAGCTACCTTAACTGAAACACCTTTTGCGATTCGTTGGTTGTCAAAATCAGTCTTACCTAGAGACTCTAGGACAAAACCATTCTGATTATAAATAGCTTCCATGACCTTTCCAGCCATTTTTGAAGAAGTCAATTTATCATTCACATCCCAATCTTCACCCATAATGGTGGACATTTTTTCTTTGAAAGCCCCATCAGATTGATTGGTCACGTAATAACCTAAAATATTATGAGCAACATTGTCAGACTCTTTTGTTACCTTGGTAATTAACTGTTGAAGACTGTATTCTTTGTTATCTTCTTTTTTAGGTAAGCTACCACTACCCTCTGGTTTATAGGACCCAGGAAAACTATTTACTTCTGAGATATACTTGAAGCTACTGTCTAACCTATACTCTCCTTGATTTATCTTATCTTGAGCATAATAAAGGTAGGCTAGTTTCAAGATGCTAGCTGCATAGAGTTTGCTGTCTTCATTCACCCCAGCCTCTTTACCTGTACTCAGTTGTTTAACATAAATAGAATAATTTTCATTCTGATAGTTGTTTGATAAAACTTCTTGAACCTTCTGGATGCGATTGTCTTCTTCTGAGACGAACTCTTTTGATACCCACCCAACTTGATTGATATGAAGAAATTCTTGTCCCTCAGCAAAAAGGGTTCTATCCACTGTTACGCGTTGATAGGGAGAGAAAGAGGAAGAAATTTCTTTCGCATCATAGGGGCTGTTATATATAACAAACCCTGGCTCCAACCATACTTGCCTATTTTGAGTTTGAACTTGACTTTGATCATAGACCAAGCGCTTATCTGCAAGGATAAACTGGTGATTATCTAATTTAAAAACAGGAACACCTTGTCTATTCAAACGCCATTCTACGATTTTAAAGGCATTTCCAGGAGTCAATTTACCAGACTCCTTAATAAGATCCTCATTAGAATAGACGGCTGTTTCTCCATATACCATTGGGGATTCCAGAGTTTCTTTATAGTAGAATCCATAATCAGACTCAGTTAGATAATAAATTTCTTGCGAAGAGTAAGGAAGCTGTTTTTCTGTGCTAACTACTCTTGAAGTTATGATAAAAGCAGGTAGCAATAAAACTACTAAGAACTTACGCATTCTTCTCTTCCCTTTCTTCTTGTAATCGTAATAAATGGTTTTTAGCTGCCAATTCCTCTAATTTTTCATCTGATAAACTTAAAAATTGCTCAACAACTTCCAATAAATTTTCCATGATATTACCTCGGAAGCAAATCAGGAATTGTGTAAATTGCTTCTCGTTTCTTTGAGTAATAGTACTTGGCGCGTGCATATTTTGCTACATAGTCTTCATCTTTCAACTTTGCAGCAAAAGCAGATTCCTTATCCTTTTCGTCACTAAGAGTTTGGTACTGCTCTTTCAACTCTGTCAATTGCTGACGGCGTTGCAGTAACTGATCATAGCTTTGAGCTAAGTTATAAGTTGGTAAAATAAACAACAAGATCATCAAAATAAGGACCCAACCCATAAAACGATTTCGTTTTTGTCTCTCCTTCATAAGGTAACGACGACGTTGATGTTCATTTTGAATAAAAGAATTATTCATCTGTACAATATTTTTAGACATTTTCTTCTACCCGTGTTTCACTGAGAATTTCATACATACCTGCTGAATCTTCTTTTTTTGTACTATCTTTCATTTCTAGTACTTTAACAAGCAACAACTTATTTCCAAAGCGAATTTCAACTTGGTCATCAACTTTCAAATCCGTTGAACTTTTGGCCAAGATTCCATTCACCTTGATTCTACCTTTATCTGCTACTTCTTTTGCGACTGTGCGGCGCTTAATAATTCGTGATACTTTTAAATACTTGTCTAATCTCATTTTTATTACCTCAAATTATTATTGTACCATTTTTATCCTTTTTATAGAAGAAAAATGTTAAATGAGATTTGCTTCCTTTGATTCTTTTATCTCTAATAAACTTTCTCCAAAAATCAGCAAACCTTCTAAAATTTCATAATCCTTCTTGTTTCGGACATCGAATACAACTTCCATTAATCCCTTATTCTCAGCTATGGCTGCTTTTAAGTTCGTTGCGGATAAAGCTTTAAAATAATCTTGAGCCAAGAATAGTCGTTGAGTGACTTTTTCAAATTGAACTGTAATCTTATTTTCTTTTCTTTCCACACGTTCTACAAAGACCTTGTCAAAATATGACTTGACCAAACCAATCTCTAAAAGGTATGCTACTACGTCTGGGTATTCTCCAAAGCGGTCCATCAACTCTTCTTGTAGTTCTTCATAGTTGACACGATTGTCAATTTGACGAATTTTCTTGTAAATTTCAATCTTATGTCGTTGGTCAGAAATATAAGTATCAGGAAGATAAGCATCAATTTGTAAAATCAACTCAGCATTTCCTTTGATTCTTTTATTCCCATTACCGTTCCGTTTAGCGATAGCTTCCTCTAGTAACTGCGAATACAATTCAAAACCAACAGAATCAATGAAACCAGACTGCGATTTTCCTAGGAGATTTCCTGCTCCACGAATCGAAAGATCTCGCATCGCAATCTTAAATCCTGAGCCTAATTCTGTAAATCCCTTAATCGCTTCTAATCTCTTCTCAGAGACTTCACTAATTGATTTTTCTGGACGATACATAAGATAGGCATAAGCAATACGATTGCTACGACCGACTCTTCCTCTTAATTGATACAAGGTTGACAAACCCATATGGTCTGCATTTTCAATAAATAAGGTATTGGCATTTGGAATATCTACCCCTGTCTCAATAATAGTAGTCGTCACCAAAATATCATACTGACCTTCAATGAAATCAAGTAGAGTATTTTCCAACTGAATTTCACTCATTTGTCCATGAACATACCCAATCGAAGCCTCTGGAATCAACTCCTGTAATTCCGAAACCTTCTGGTCAATCGTGTCAACCTTATTGTAAAGATAGTAAATTTGACCTCCACGCTCCATTTCACGCAAGACAGCATCACGAATGACACTATCATTCTTCTCTAATACATAGGTTTGAACAGGATAGCGATTGGTTGGAGGAGTTTCAATAACAGACAAATCTCGGATTCCCAGCATAGACATGTGGAGAGTACGAGGGATTGGCGTTGCTGTCAAGGTTAGAACATCTACTTGTTTTTTCAGTTCTTTCAAAGTTTCCTTATGCTTAACACCGAATCGTTGTTCCTCATCAATAATCATCAAGCCCAAATCAGAAAACACAACATCTTTAGACAAAACACGATGCGTTCCAATCAAAATATCAACTTGACCATTCTTTAATTTTTCAAGTGTCTCTGCCTGCTCTTTTTTACTTCTAAAGCGACTCAACACATCAATATTAACAGCAAAATTTTGGAATCTTTCCTTAAAATTCGTATAGTGTTGTTGTGCTAACACCGTCGTCGGAACTAGAACAACAACCTGTTTGTGATCATTGACAGCCTTAAATGCTGCACGCATTGCAACTTCAGTCTTTCCAAAACCAACATCCCCAACTAAAAGTCGATCCATGGGATGAGAATCCTGCATATCTCTCTTGATTTCCTCAATACTACGAAGTTGATCATCCGTTTCAACATAAGGGAAGGCATCATCAAAAGCATGTTGATCTTCATCATCAGCTGAGAAAGCAAAACCCTTCAACTGACTACGCTCAGAATACAGTTTTATTAAATCGTCAGCTATATCCTCTACCTGGTTCTTAACTTTTTGCTTGGCCTTTTTGAAATGACCGTCATTTAATTTATTGAGTTTAGGAGGTTTCCCATCACTTGAAACATATTTGGACAGTAACTGAATCTGCTCTACTGGGATGGAGATTTGGTCACCATTTTGATACTGTACACTGACATAATCACGGTGAATCCCTTTGATTTCAATTGTTTCAATCCCTAGATATTGACCAATTCCATGGATATGGTGAACAACGTAGTCCCCTTTTTCAAGTTCATTATAATCTTTTAATCGCTCTGCGTTTGAAGCATGTTGTCTTCGAAAACGACGTTTTAATTTCTTTTGAAAAATCTCATGTTCAGTAATCAAGAGAATTTTTTCATCTACAAAATGAAAACCATGTCTTAGATTACCCTCAATCAAGTTTACAGATTCTTTACAGATACTTGACTTATCTTTGGAATCCAATTTGATCTGGTATTCCTCTAAAACATCTTCCAATGTTTTACTGCCCATTGAATTGCTAGACTGCAAAACAATGGTGTAGTCCATTTTTTTGTATCGCTCAATTTCTTCTTTAAGAAAAGAAAACTGATTGAAAAACTCTTGCATGGGGTATTGATTAAATTGATAAATGTGATCAAATTTGAGGTTTCCTAAGCCCTTTTGCAGATTAGAGAAAAAGGTAACTGGACTTTGTTTTTTATAGGTTTGCTCTGTATCTGCAAAATACTGCATCTCAGAAAATGATTTACCATTCTGTAAATCTTCTGTAAAGTATTGCGCTAATTCTCTTTCAAAGGCTTCATACTGATTCATCAATTTTTGATAGTCATCAAAGAATACTGGTGTATCTTTTTCAATATAATCAAATACAGTCCATGTTTTATCGTAACATAAGGACAAAAACTTTCGACTATCTGAATGTACTTGTTTTTGATGAAAACTTGACAAAATCTCTTCCAAATATGATTTTAAAATTGGTGATAGAGTCTTTGAAATTTGCTTTTCTAAAGCTAACTGTCCTCGTTGATAATCTTTTTCTCTCAAAAGTATGTCGCTAGCTGGAAAGATAGTGAGGTTTGTCTGATTTTCTTTCGATAATTGTGTTTCGACTTCAAAAGTACGAATACCATCTACTTCATCGCCAAAAAACTCGATTCGGAAAGGTTCTAACTGAGATATCTCAAAAATATCTAAGATGTCTCCTCGAATACTAAACTCACCTTGTGTCTGTACTTGAGTAACTTTTCGATATCCAATTTCCTTTAACCGGTGAAGTAGCTCGTGTTGGTCATATTCTTCGCCAACTGCAATTTTTATAGTACTTTCTTTAAATCTAGTCGGAGAAGGTAGAATCAATCGACTCGCTGCGATATTACAAACTAAAATCCCTTTCTTAGACGGATCACTCAAAAAACGCAAGGCCTCAACCCGCGAAATGATTTTTTCTTGCGAAGACATCAAAAACTCTACCATAGGAGAGTCATCTACTAAAAATGGATAGACAAATTCCTCTCCTAAGAGAGAAAGAAGATCACTGATAATTCGTTCTGCTTCTCCATAAGTCGAGGTCAGTAACACAACCTTATTTTCTTTTTCTAGACTGCTTGCAATTGCAAGAGCCTTGGTAGACGTTGATAAACCAAGTATTAGTTGTCTTTTCTTATCTATCAGATTTTGATGCCATTTTTTTATCTGATCATTTTCTGAGAATAAATCTAATAAAGTCACCATTTAACCATTATACCTCTGCATTGTTTTCTCAAAGTTTTTCTCTTGTAAATAGTAGTTTACAGCATCGTCAACCTTGTCAATAGACTGTAAAATACCCACATAGTCATCCTGTTCAAACTTACTTAAAACATGATGAACAACCGACATGCCTTTTTTAGGTCTTCCAATACCTATTTTAACACGGTTAAATACTTGAGTTCCAATATGTTGAATAATAGACTTGATACCATTATGACCACCTGCTGATCCCTTTGCTCTTAAACGAATTTTCCCGACTTCCATGTCAAGGTCGTCGTAAATAACGAGTAAATCTTCAATATCCAAACCATAGTAAGTCAATAAAGCATGAACCGCTTTTCCACTTTCATTCATAAATGTTGTTGGTTTGACCAGATAAATTTTTTCTCCATTGAGGAAAAAAGATGCTAGGTCAGCTTGAAATATCTTGTCATGTGTAAAGGTAACATTTTGTTTTTTGGCCAATTGATCAATCAACATAAATCCAACGTTGTGCTTGGTTTCAAAATATTTATCCCCTGGATTTCCTAATCCAACAAGTAATTTAGTCATTTATTTTTCCTTTCGAAAGCCAAAAGGGTTGGAATTTTTTTCCAACCTAATTGACACTATTTATTAAATGTTATTAAACGTTAAAGCGGAATTCCATGATATCGCCATCTTGAACGATATATTCTTTTCCTTCTTCACGCAAGCGCCCAGCTTCTTTTACAGCCTTTTCAGATCCGTATTTCACTAGATCCTCATATGACATGGTTACTGCACGAATAAAGCCTTTTTCAAAATCTGAATGGATGATACCAGCTGCTTGAGGAGCTTTCATACCACGCTTAAAGGTCCAAGCGCGAACTTCTTTTTCACCAGCTGTGAAGTAAGTTCCAAGTCCAAGTAAGTGGTAAGCAGCTCGAGTCAACTTATCAACACCTGATTCTGTCAAGCCAAGTGCTTCAAGAAACTCTTGCTTATCTTCATCATCTAACTCAGAAATTTCTTCCTCAGCACGCGCAGAAATAACTACTACCTCTGCATTTTCTGTCGCTGCAAATTCTCGAATTTGTTTCACATAGTCGATAGAATCTGGATCTGAAACTACATCCTCATCCACATTAGCAACATAAAGAACTGGTTTAGTGGTTAAAAGGAAGAGACCTTTGACAACCTTTTGTTCCTCATCTGTAAATTCAATAGTTCGAGCTGATTTTCCATCCTCAAGGACTGGTTTAATCTTTTGAAGAACGTTAAACTCTGCTACTGATTCTTTATCTTTTTGCGTACGTGCCATCTTTTCTACACGCGCGTAGCGTTTATTAACTGATTCTAAGTCAGCAAGAATCAATTCTAGGTTAATGGTATCAATATCTGCAAGTGGATCCACAAAGGCGTCTTCACGTCCTTGCTCGCGCATCACATTTTCATCATCAAAAGCACGAACTACGTGAACAATCGCGTCTACTTCACGGATATTGGCCAAGAATTTATTACCTAGACCTTCTCCTTTTGAAGCTCCTTTTACAATCCCTGCAATATCTGTAAACTCAAAGGTTGTTGGAACTGTCTTTTTAGGAGTAATCATTTCCGTTAGTTTTTGTAGGCGTTCATCTGGAACTTCCACCATCCCAACGTTTGGATCAATAGTCGCAAATGGGTAGTTTGCCGCCTCTGCTCCTGCTTTTGTAATTGCATTAAAAAGGGTTGATTTACCAACGTTTGGCAAACCAACGATACCTGCTGTTAAAGCCATAGTTTCTCATTCTCCGTTCTCATTTCAATCCCTAACATTATAACACAAAAAGGGAAAACTTGCTAACCCTCTAACTAAGGGTTCTTAGTCAATAATCTTATTCATTTTTCGTTCAAAATCATAGCGACTCATCATGACAAGGTGGTCACAATTGCTACACTTTATTTTAATATCTGCCCCTACACGTGTAATTTCCCAACGATTAGCCTTTTTGCCTGTTGACTTGATGGTACAAGCGTGTGGTTTTTTCATCTCAACAAAATTTCCAACTTGATACATACTACTCTCCTTTTCTTTTTTGATTATATCATAAAAGAGGCGAGCCAGGCTCAACCTCTTTCACTTAATTTGTTCGAACTGGTGTGATAAGCTGCATGAAATCTTCGTCAGTATCTGCTGGCACAAGAGTAAATGGACGAACTGATGAGATAAAGCTAATAGTCACCTTTTCACTATTTAAAGCCTTGAGGGAATCAATCAAGTAAGTTGGGTTAAAACTAATAGTTAAATCATCCCCGGTCACCTGCTCCGTATCGATTTCTTCGTTTACTTTACCAACCTCTGGAGAGTGAACATGGGCGCTAACAACTCCACCTTTAATTTCAAGCTTCACAGTACCATTTTGAGTCGCACTTGATAAGAGACGTGCACGCTCCATAGATTGACGCAAATTAACCACATCAAAAGTAATTGTAGTGTTAAAGTCTGTTGGAATCAAGCGATCTGTATCAGGATAATTACCTTCTAGGAGACGAGTGTAGAAGCTAATATTTTCGCTTCTAAAGAGGATTTGATTATTTGCAAAGAAAATCTCTACAGTTTCAATATCATCTGTAAATACCGCTGAAAATTCGCGTAGAGAGCGGCTAGGAATCACCACATCGAAATCATCACCATTTTTTTCAAGAGTCAATTTCTTCTGGCTAAGGCGATGAGAGTCTGTCGCAACTGTTTTTAGTTCCTTGTGTTGGCTCAAAACAAAATGGACACCAGTCAAAATTGGACGACTTTCTTGCGTACTTGCAGCAAATGCTGTTTCATTGATAATTTTCTTGAGTAGTTTGGTTTCAAGAACCAAAGGTGTGCTAGCTGAAATTTCTTGGATTCGTGGGTACTGTTCGCTATCTTTTCCTTTTAGAGTAATTTCTGATTTGCCACTTGTTAAGACAATTTGTTTTTGTTCAATCTCTTTAAAATCAAGCGTTACATCTGGAAGACTAGATACAACATTGATAAAGAAAGAAGCTTCTAGAAGAATCGAACCCAGAGAAGTGATCAAGAGACCAGCATCTTCATTCTTTTGAGAAATGAAATTTTCAATAGAAATTTGACCGTTTGAGCCAATTAAAGTAATTCCTTCATTGGTAACGTCAATTTTGATTGTTGATAAAATTGGAATAGCATTTTTAGAGCTTATTGCTCGTTTTGTGGTATTTAAGGCTTGTAGAAATAAATTTTTATTAATTGAAAAATGAATCATGGATTCTCCTTTATTTATTTTTAGTATTAGAAAGTTAATAGTAATAATAGAGTGTGTGAATTCTGTGGAAAACTGAGTGCTATTTAGTAAACTTAAGCTTCTAAGCTTGTTTAAAAAATGTGGATAAAAAAGATAAGAAAGGAAAAGTTATCCACAAGCTACTTAATTTTCTTTTTGATTGCTTCTATTTCTAAACGTAAATTATCGTCTTCGTCAATCAATGATTTGATTTTAGCATGGGCATGAATAACGGTGGTGTGATCCTTTCCGCCAAATTCTTTTCCGATTTTTGGAAGACTGTTATCTGTCAGTTCTCTAGCTAGGTACATGGCAACTTGACGCGCTAAAACGATGTTTTGAACTCGTCTCGTTCCCTTCATTTCTTTGACACTCACTCCATAAAAATTACCAACTTCAGTTTGGATTTTCTCAATTGGAATAACAAGTATCTGGCGGGCGTCTTGCTTACGTGCTCTAATAGCTTCCGCAGCAATATCAATAGTAATATCCTTAATCTTCTTCACTCTGGCAATTAAAGTGATATCGTTGATTGCTCCTTCCAATTCTCGAACATTTGAATCAAATTGACCAGCCAAATATTCCAGAGTATCACTTTGGAAATGGTAATCCAAATGCTCTGTTTTACTTTGAAGAATGGCGATACGTGTCTCAAAGTCAGGAGGAGTGATATTTTGCGTCAATCCCCAGCTAAAGCGCGTGACAAGTCTTTCCTCAAGACCTTCTAGGTGTTTAGGACTTCGATCACTGGTTAGGACAATCTGTTTCTGCTTATCATGAAGAGCATTGAAGGTATTGAAAAATTCTTCCTGGGTCGCGACTTTTTTGCCACTGAGAGATTGGATATCATCGATCAACAAGAGGTCAAGACTACGGTAAGTCTTTTTGAACTTTTCCATTTCTCCAAGTCGCAAGTGTTCAAGAAAGTCATTGATAAAGCTTTCGGCAGGAATGTACTTGACACGCGCATCAGGAATATTTTTCAAAATCTCATTTCCAATCGCATTGAGTAAGTGAGTCTTTCCAAGACCAGGTCCTCCATAGATGAAAAGAGGATTATAGGTCAGAGCTAAATCTTCAGATACCGCTAGTGCAGCAGACACCGCCCAAACATTTCCATCACCTTGAATAAAGTTATCAAAGGTATATTTTTCTTTTAACCCTGTTTCGGAATAGGGAATCGTTGGTAGTGCAGGTGTGTAATCGTAAGTAGAGACACTATTCGTATCATTTACCTGAGGAGATTCTGTGCTCTGAGGTTTAGTGAAAATATAGTGAGGTTTGATTTCAGAATCATAAATTTCAAAACCAGCAGCAATGATAATATCTTTTAATTGCTTTTCCCACACCATTTCCATCTCTGATCTCGGTAGAAATATAGTAGCTGTATTTTCTTCTACTTTGATGAGTTCAGCAGGTGTAGCATAGAAATCATACATAGATCGTGTCAATCTTTCTTGAGCAAATTCTAAAATACGATTCCAAAATTGCTTTTCTTTCAACTAGTTTTCCTCCTTTACTATGATTTTAGTAGTTTAGTGCTAGACTTATTTTACCATAGATAGTAGGATTTTTCCACAGATTGGGGAAAAGAATCCACAATGTTAGTAGTATTTATCCACAGGTTGGGGATAAATAGGAAAATCCTTGATTTAATAGGGTTATTGATAAAAAAATTGGTGGATAAATTTGTGAGTTGAGAAAATAAAAGAACAGCCTTATTTCAGGCTGTTAATAATTCTATCGTATTCTTCTTGACTTGAAAAGGAGATAATAATCTTTCCAGTATCTTTTTTTGAAAGTTTAATTTCTACACTTAAACCGAGTAGTTTTTTTAATTTATCTTCTTCGTCTTTGATGAAAGAATCACTTTTTTTTTGCTTCTTTTGTTTTTTCTCTGTAAGAAGTGCTTCTAGTTTTCTCACAGAGATGTCTTCATTTTTAATTAGTTGAAAGAAATAGTCTTGCTGCTTCTTATCCAAACCAACTAGTGAACGTGCATGCGCTTGAGAAATTTTTCCATTTTCTACTTCAGTTAAGATATATTCTGGTAGGGAAAGCAAACGAATAAAATTAGTGATATAAGGACGAGATTTCCCCATTTTATCTGCTATCTCAGTGTGAGTAAATCCTTTTTCTACTAAAGATTCGTAGGCGCGTGCTTCTTCAACAGGATTTAAATTTTCTCTCTGCAAATTCTCAATGATTGACTGGATCATCATTTCCTGATCTGAGAGGTGCTTTACAACGGCTGGAATAGAGGTCAGACCAGCCAAGAGAGAAGCTCGATATCGTCTCTCTCCTGCAAGGATTTCATAACCAATTACAGGAGATTGACGAACGATGATTGGTTGGATAAGCCCATTTTCTTTGATTGACTGAGCTAATTCCTTTAGTTTATCTGCATCAAATTCTTTCCGAGGTTGGTAAGGATTCTTTTGTATTTCAGAGATAGAAATCATTTCAAATTTTTCCATGATTCTACACTAACATATCTTTTACTTTCTGTAAAGTTTTCTTTACACTGATGTCAATTAAGACTCTAAATCACTAGAATTCTTATCTAGTTTAATTGAGGTTGTTTCCTCCTTACCATTACGGTAGTAGGTTACTTTGATAGTATCTCCAATAGCATGATTGTAAAGAGCGTGTTGTAGGTCTGTTGATGAAGCAATCTCTTTATCGTCAACTTTGGTAATGACATCGTATTTTTGAAGATGTCCATTTGCTGGCATATTGTTTTGAACAGATCGAACAACTACACCTGAAGTGAGGCCACTTGGAATGTTAAGTTTTCTAAGATCACTAGCTCCAACATTTGACAGATTGACCATTTGAATTCCAAGAGCAGGACGAGTCACTTTACCATCACTTTCAAGCTGTTTAATGATATTTTGTGCATCGTTTGAAGGAATTGCAAAACCAAGACCCTCTACAGATGTCCCACCATTACTTGCAATTTTACTTGATGTAATACCAATTACTTGTCCTTGAATGTTTACAAGTGGACCACCAGAGTTACCAGGGTTAATGGCTGTATCTGTTTGAATGGCTTTTGTTGAAATAGCTTGACCATCTTCAGATTTTAGAGAAACATTCCGATTAAGACTTGAAATAATCCCCTGTGTAACTGTATTAGCATATTCTGAACCTAGAGGACTACCGATAGCAATCGCTGTTTCTCCAACACTAAGTTGACTTGAATCCCCAAATTCTGCCACTGTTGTAACTTTTTCTGAAGAAATTTTAACGACAGCAATATCAGAGAAGGTATCAGATCCGACAATTTCACCAGGAACCTTGGTACCATCTGCTAAGCGGATATCAACTTTTGAAGCTCCATTGATAACGTGAGTATTAGTTACAAGATAGGCATCTTTATCATCCTTTTTATAGATGACACCTGATCCCTCACTTGCGATTTGTTGATTGTCTGAATCAGAGTTAGTGTCATCAGCATTAAATACACTACTTTGTCTACTGCTAGAAGAAGAATAAGTAATGATTGAGACAACAGCATCCTTAACTTTATTTACTGCTTGAGTGGTTGAATTTTCATTTTTATAGGATGTTTGAGTGACAGTGCCAGAATTATTATTCGTAGCTTGATTTCCTTGTTTTTGATAAAGTTGCAATGTTACGAAACTTCCTAAGGCACCACTTAAAAATCCGATTAGAATGATTGCAAGAACTTTAACTCCTTTTTTGTAAAATTTTTGTAAGTGTTTCATAAACGCCTCCGTTTGTTATTTATTTACTCAGATTATAAAACTATTAACTTAATCCAAACTTAAAAGCTTAAAGTTTTACACAAGTTGTGGATAACTCGTTTTATTCTGTGAATTCACTAGTAATTTTGAATGATTTTTGTGTGTATAAGATGTGAAATGAAGTGTGGATATGATAGAATAGAAGAATGAAAATAAAAATTGTAACAGTGGGAAAATTAAAAGAAAAATACCTTAAAGATGGTATTGCTGAATATACCAAACGAATTTCACGTTTCGCCAAATTAGAAATGATTGAGCTCACTGATGAGAAGACACCTGACAAAGCCAGTGAATTAGAAAACCAAAAAATCTTGGAAACAGAAGGTGAAAGAATTCTTTCTAAGGTTGGAGAAAGAGACTTTGTCGTTGTACTAGCCATTGAAGGAAAAACACTCTCCTCAGAGGAATTGAGTAAGCAACTAGAGCAAGCTTCTATAAAAGGATACTCAACGCTTACTTTTATCATTGGAGGAAGTTTGGGTCTAGCTCCTGTTGTAAAAAATAGAGCCAATCTTTCTGTCAGTTTTGGACGTCTGACATTACCACATCAGTTAATGAGATTGGTTTTAGTTGAACAAATTTACCGTGCTTTTACAATTCAACAGGGTTCTCCTTACCACAAATAGAAGATTGACTTAGCTCTTGTTTTTTGATAGAATGGTCATGTTAGGTCTCATAGCTCAGCTGGATAGAGCATTCGCCTTCTAAGCGAACGGTCGCAGGTTCGAATCCTGCTGGGATCAATTTTAGATGCGAAGCTGGGATAAATCCCAGCTTTTTTCTTAAAAAAGTGCGTTTCAGGTGCAAAAATGTACAGTTGGGAAGAATTTTTTCTTACATGGTCTTCATTTTGTATAATAGATGTGTAAGTTAACTTACAAGAAAAAATAATACAGGAGATTTCATTATGAAAAATACAGTAAAGTTGGAACAATTTAAAGAAGTAACAGAGGCAGAATTGCAGGAGATTCGAGGTGGAGATAAAAGACTACCTTACTTTTTTAAACATCTTTTTTCAAATAGGACAAAGTAGTAATATTATAGGGTGATAGGATGAGTTTATTAGGATTTGGAATAGTTATTCTTCATATTTTTATTTTAACAATAAGCTATGAATTAATTTGTAAAGTAACTAAAAAAGAAAGATATTTATTTATAGCTTGTATATTTGTATATCAGTCTGTAGCTGAATTTTTCTTTGACTTTATTTCATTAGCTGGGTTAGGGATTGAAAAGTTTATATTTCCTTTTATTCTATATACTTCTATAGTAGTTTTAAAGAAGTATGATAAGCATAAAGGAATGTTTATCAGTTTACTATTGTCTTTATTATATCATAGTACACATACTTTTTTATCAGTAACCCTATCCTCTATAACAGGTGATGCTTTTGTGATAGAACATGAAGTGATGTTTTATTTAGGAGTACTATTACTAACATATTTTATTATTAAAAAAATTATTACTTATTTCCATTTAGAACTTACCTATTTTGATAAAGATTATCTGTATCCTTTTTTTAAAAAAGTAATAGTTGCTTTCTTTGGTTTACATATCTTATTGTTTATTTCAGATATAGTAAGTACAACTCATCATTTAAATAGCTTCGGAAGTATTTTATCAACCATTGTTTTTATTTGCTTGTTATTGATTTTCTTTGCAATGAATTCTCACAAGGTTCAAATTGAAAAAGAGATTGCTCTAAAACAAAAAAAATTTGAACAAAAACATTTACAGACTTATACTGATGAAATTGTAGAGTTGTATAATGAAATTCGAGGTTTTCGTCATGACTATGCAGGGATGCTTGTTAGCATGCAACTGGCGATTGACAGTGGAGATTTACAAGAAATTAACAGGGTTTACAATGAAGTACTAGTAAAAGCAAATCAGAAATTGAGGTCAGAAAAATATACTTACTTTGATTTAAATAATATAGAAGACTCTGCTTTACGAAGTTTAATTGCTCAATCGATTGTCTATGCACGAAAAAATGATGTAGAGTTTACATTGGAAGTAAAGGATATCATTACTAGACTGTCAATAGATTTACTTGATCTTGTTCGTATCATGAGCATTTTATTAAACAATGCTGTTGAAGGTGCTGCAGATAGTTATTTGAAACAAATGGAAGTTGCAGTCATTAAAATGGATTTTGAAACAGTTATAGTTATCCAGAATTCATGCAAAATCACTATGACGCCTTCAGAGGATCTATTTGCCTTAGGTTTTTCTACCAAGGGAAGAAATAGAGGTCTAGGACTTAATAATGTCAAAGAAATCTTAGATAAATATGACAACATTATTTTAGAAACAGAGATGGAAGACAACACATTTAGACAAATTATTAGATTTAAGAGGGAATTCGAATGAAAGTATTAATTTTAGAAGATGTTATTGAACATCAAGTGAGACTAGAGAGAATATTAAATGAAATATCGGAAGAATCGAATATTCCTATTTCATATAAGACAACAGGAAAAGTTCGTGAGTTTAAGGAATATATCGAAAATGATGAAGTAAACCAGCTTTATTTCCTAGATATTGATATTCATGGAATCGAGAAAAAAGGATTTGAAGTGGCTCAGTTTATCCGTCATCACAATCCTTATGCTATTATTGTTTTTATTACCAGTCGATCTGAATTTGCTACCTTAACGTACAAATACCAGGTATCAGCCCTAGATTTTGTTGATAAAGATATCAATGATGAATTGTTCAAAAAACGCATCGAGCAGAGTATTTTTTACACTAAGAGCATGCTGCTTGAAAACGAAGATGTTGTAGACTATTTTGATTACAACTATAAAGGAAATGATTTGAAAATTCCTTACCATGACATTTTGTATATCGAAACCACAGGAGTTTCTCATAAACTTAGGATTATTGGTAAGAATTTTGCTAAAGAATTCTATGGAACTATGACAGATATTCAGGAAAAGGACAAACATACCCAGCGATTTTATTGCTCCCATAAATCTTTTCTTGTCAATGTGGGAAATGTGAGAGAAATTGATCGAAAGAATTTAGAAGTTGTCTTTTATGAAGATCATCGTTGTCCAATTACTCGTTTAAAAGTCCGCAAACTAAAAGATATTCTAGAGAAAAAAACTAAAAAGTGATTGACAATTAGTAAGAAATTGATATAATGGTTATATCTGCTACAGATAGATGGTCCGTTGGTCAAGGGGTTAAGACACCGCCTTTTCACGGCGGTAACACGGGTTCGAATCCCGTACGGACTATTTTATCCGCCATAGCTCAGTTGGTAGTAGCGCATGACTGTTAATCATGATGTCGTAGGTTCGAGTCCTACTGGCGGAGTCAGATAAAAAGAACACCATTGGTGTTCTTTTTTTAGTTTACATCACCTAACATTTTCATAAGGAAGTCTGTCATTTCTTGCGGACTTTCTTTTTTTCCGTGAGCAATCCAAGTCTGGCAAACACCAAATAGGGCATTTGTTAGATAAATACTGCTGTATTCTAATTCTATTGGAGTGAGTTGTAGTTTCATAAAGCGTTTCTGAAGGTCGGTGCTAAGCATAATGTGAAGCTTATTTCTCAAGAAATTTTGGATTTCTTTTGTTCCATTTTCAGACAAGAGAGCAGCTAATAGTGGTTCAGACTCTAAATATTCAAACACTTCTAAAATAGCATCTCTTTTGTGATGAGCATGTTTTTGGAAAATATACTCAAAGGTATGAAATAGCTTACTTTGGTAGAGTTCAATCATATCATACTTATCCTTGTAGTGAGTGTAAAAGCTGGAACGACTAATTCCGGCTTTTTCTGCTAACTTGACAGTAGAAATTTGATCAAAGGGCTGGTCCATCAATAATTGAACCATGGCATTTTCGATAATTCGTTTTGTTTTTAAACGTTTGTTACTTTCTTTCATAATTTCTCCTCGTACACAAAAATAGACTATATGTCTAAAAAAGTATTTTTTATCTTGTAATTTAGATTTTTTAATGTATAATCTATTATATCAAAATTTTAGACAATATGTGTAAAAAAGGAGGAAATATGTTTAAAGAATGGAAAGAAATTTTTAAAAAACCGACCTTTATCATTGTAATGATAGGAATTTCTCTCATTCCAGCTCTATACAACATTATATTTTTATCGTCCATGTGGGATCCATATGGTCAAGTATCGGAGTTACCTGTGGCAGTTGTCAATAAAGATAAGAAAGCTTCTTATAATGGACAGACTATGACAATTGGTGAAGACATGGTGTCTAATTTAAAAGAAAATAAGGCTTTAGATTTTCACTTTGTTAATGAAGAGGAAGGGGAAAAAGGGCTAGAAGATGGTGACTACTACATGGTAGTGACTTTACCAAGTGACTTATCTGAAAAAGCTACTTCTATCCTAACGAATCATCCTGAACAGATGCAGATTGATTATCAGACGTCAAGTGGGCATAGCTTTATTGCAAGTAAGATGAGTGATTCTGCAATGACACAATTAAAACAAACTGTCTCTACTAATGTTACGGAAACATACACTAAGGCTTTATTTCAAAAAATGAATGATTTGAAATCTGGAATAAATAAGGCAGCTGAAGGAAGTGAACAATTGGCTAATGGAGCCGATCAGTTGGTGACGGGAAGTCAAACGTTGACGACAAATCTTAATACTCTAGCTAATTCAACTGTAACTTTTTCAAATGGAGCGGATCAATTTACAAAAGGCTTATCTAGCTATGTGTCTGCTATAGAGCAATTACATATTGGTTTAGGAACTTTTAATAGTGGTTTACAAAGTTATACAAATGCTGTCTCGCAAGTTGACACTGGACTTGGTCAATTAGCTTCAAAAACTCCTGAGTTGGTGACAGGTGTAAATCAGCTAAATACAGGTATAAAGTCCTATACAGGTGGCGTTTCACAACTGGATACAGGTCTCAATCAATTTTCAGTTGGTGTAAATGCTTATACAAGTAGTGTAAAAGAACTTTCTAACGGAACAAGTCAATTATCCAATCGATCAGATACACTAAGAGATGGAATGGAGCAATTAAATACTGGTATTAAAGAAATTTCAAGCCAATTAGAGTCCTCATCTCAACAAAGTGAAGAAATAGCGCAAATGGCAACAAGCTTAGGAGAACTAAATAAAACACTACAAGCTCTTAAAATATCAGATAATACTCAACTGAAAAGTACATTGTCAGAAGCTTTGCCAAATCTAACAACTCTTGCTCAGGATATTGTGACAAAAAGTCAGACAGAACAAGAGAAAACTATTGCTAACCTTCAATCAACAGCTACTTATCAATCTCTTACAGAGGAACAAAAGAAAGAACTGACAGAAGCTATTTCTAAAAATTCTAATTCTACTATTGAGTCAGCAAAAACAATTTTAACGACAGTAGGGGGATTAAAAGAAAGTATAGAGAATTCAGAACAACAAGTATCTAATCTATCTGATGTGCAGACGAAAGCAAATAAACTCTTACCTGCAGCATCTAGCTCCTTGACAACATTGTCAAATGGATTTACAACATTACAAACTTCTGTAAATAATCAGTTAGTTCCTGGAAGTCAGTCAATTGAAAAAGGTGTTGTAAACTACACTAAAGGATTGGATACTATTTCTATTGGTGCTAATCAACTAAGTGAAAAGAATACAAGTTTAACAACTAGTCTAGATAAATTAGTTTCTGGATCAAGTAAGTTGACAGAAAATACATCAACCTTGACAGCTGGAGTAGATGCGTTAGCTGGAAAAGCTCCAGAATTAGTATCAGGTATAGAAAGTTTGTCATCTGGTTCTGCTCAATTGAATAATAAGAGTCCAGAGCTGATAGCAGGTCTTACTACATTACAATTTGGCTCTGGTCAATTAACAGACAAATCAACACAGTTACTTTCTGTAGCATCCCAACTAGGAAGTGGCGCTATGAAGATAGCAGATGGTGCTGGAAAACTATCTGCTGGTGGAACAATCTTAACCTCTAGTCTTGAAGATTTACAGACAGGAGTTGATTCATTAGGACAAGGATTAGGCAATGCTAATAATCAACTCAAATCAGCTTCGACAGAATCTAAAAATGCAGAAACATTATCTGAACCTCTAGTTCTCTCAAAAACAGACAATGACCAAGTTCCTGTGAATGGGATTGCCATGGCTCCTTATATGATATCAGTTGCTCTTTTTGTTGCTGCTATATCTACCAATATGATTTTTGCTAAGTTGCCTTCTGGACGTCATCCAGAGAGCCGTTGGGCTTGGTTGAAGTCTCGTTCTGAAATAAATGGGATTATAGCTGTCTTAGCAGGTGTTTTAGTTTATGGAGGTGTCCATCTTATTGGATTGACTGCGAACCATGAGATGGGGACCTTGATTCTAATTATAATCACAAGTTTAGCTTTCATGTCTATGGTGACAGCTTTAACAACTTGGAATAGCCGTATTGGAGCTTTCTTCTCTCTTATTTTACTTTTATTACAGTTAGCATCAAGTGCAGGGACCTATCCCCTTGCTTTGACAAATGATTTCTTCAAAGGTGTCAATCCTTGGTTACCAATGAGTTATTCTGTATCAGGCTTACGACAAACAATCTCTATGACAGGAAATATTCATCACCAAGTGATTTTCCTTATTATAACACTAGCTTTCTTTACTGCTTTAGGTATGCTAGCTTATCAACCCAAGAAAATGGAAGAAGATTAAAAAGATTGGCCAAGGAATTGGTCAATCTTTTTCTGTCTTAGATAAATTTCGTCTGTGATTATAGATCCCAAAAAGAAGAAGGGCAGTTAGTGAGCAGGCTGCTCCAATAACAAAACCATTGGGGATAAAGGAAAGTGTAATGGTGCCTTTTCCTTTTGGAACATCAACTTTCATAAAACCAGTCTGAGCCTGCTTGATTTCAAGTTTTTTCCCATCTTGGTATGCAGACCAACCTTTGTCATAAGGAATAGTGAAGAAAATAGAGGTATCTTGTTTTACTTCATATGTAGCAAAGACTTTATTTTTAGAGGTGGATACTTCTACAGGTTGTTCTTTAATCTTTTGAATTGCCTCAGTAAGAGCCTGAGTATCTAAACGATAGAAGGTTGGAGATTCAAATGACACCTGAGAATTTCCAGGGAAACTAACACTGATATTGAAAGTTTGTCGTTCTTCAGTATAACCCAAATTAAAGAAATTAAATGCATTGTCAGTTGTAAAAGTCTTTTTTTTTCCATTGACAATGATGTCAACTTTCTTTTGCTTATCGTTTGTAAAATGAAGATTTGAAAAAGAGAGATAGACTTGACTATTTTGAGGAACCTCAATTTGATAATCAATCTTTGCATCTTCATTCGCAGAACCTGTGATGCTCGTTAAACCATCTGAAGTATCTGTTTTATCAGATGCTATTTGGGAGAAGTAATCCATGTTGAGATTAGCAAGCTGGTTTATAAATAAAGCCTGATTATCTAGAGTGTGATTATTAAAGTTTACATCGGTGTAAATAGATTGAGTGGCAAAGGCAATGGGTAAAGAGAGTTGATTTTTATATAAGGTTAAATGATCCTTTTGATAAATCTCTTGAAAGCCATACTTATCAAGTGAAGTTTCAGAAATATTGTACTGGATTCCAAATAAACTATCTGCTAAAAGACTATTATTTGCATAACGGAGATTGAGGTTAGTTCCAGAGGATTTGAATCCCAGTTTATCCAAACTAGTGCTAGCTGAACGATTTCGTACAGACGAAAATTGAGAGATTCCATTGTAGTTAAATTTCATACTGTCATTCCCAGTCTGAATTTGCAGTTTTTCAGTACGTGTAAATGAATTGTCAATTTGGTTTAGAATGGATTCCATAGCGGTGATATCTCTATTATAGGCGCTACGAGAAGCAAAGGCCCATTCTTTAGCTATTCCTTCCATTTGAGATGATGCATTTAAGCTTATCTCAGCTATTATAAATAAAGACAAAAGAATTGCAAATAGATTTACAGAGATAAATTTTCTAATGACTGCAAGAAGTAAAAGAGCATAAACTAGTAGAAATTCAAGAGTGAGCAGGATATTCAAATCAGTTAGAAAAGAATAGTGCGATTTAAAATAGATAGTAGCCAAAAATCCTGTTAGTACAAGAAAAAGTGAGACAAATAGATTCCAGAGCTTCAGTTCTTTCAGACGATTTAAGACTTCTGCTGCAGTATAAATTAACAGAGTGGAAAAAATCCAAGCATAGCGATGCAAAAACATATTTGGGGTATGCATCCCTTGCCAAAATAAATCAAGTGCTTCTATGTAAAAGCTTGTTATTAAAAAAATAAAGAAAATTGCATAAGTAAGTTTCACGTGAAACCTTATGGATTTTATTGTGAAAAATAGAATGGTCAAAATAAAAGGAAGCAATCCAACAAAAATCATTGGTATAGATCCATACTTAGTTGTATCAAAAGATCCAATGAATTGTTTTGCGAAAATATCCAGATAGCAGCTACTATCTGTCTTTAATTTTGTGATGGCAGTCAACTTCTCTCCATGAGTTTGTAAATCAAACAGTGTAGGAAGAGTCATAATCAAACTAGCCATTCCAGCTAAAAAGGAGGTAACAACAAAATCAAGAAAAGATGATTTTCGAGTTTTAAAGTCCCAAGAAATTTGGCAGAGATACCAGAAAATAAGAAACAATGCTGTCATATACCCAAAATAATAATTTTGAATAAATAAGATTGACAAACTTGTAAAGTATAGTAGGCGCTTCTTTTGTGTTATAAGTAGGTGTAAACCAGTTATAATTAAAGGAATCAAGATAAAAACATCTAGCCAGGTTTTAATCTCTAACTGACTGACAGTGAAGCTCATTAAAGCATAGGAAGTAGATAAGGCAAGTTTTAAAAATTTTGGGATATCTTTAAATAATCTAGTCAAACTAAAGAAGGTTGACAGACCAATCAATCCAAATTTTAAGAGAGTGGTCAGATAAACAGCATCTGGCATATTCGACAGATTAAAAAAGTAAACCAGAGGTGAGAGAAAACTACCCAAGTAATAACTAGATAGAGCATAGAAATTCAGTCCGAGGCCACTTGTAAAGGTGTAAAACAAACTACCATTTCCATGTAAAATATTTCGTAAAGCCACATCAAAAATAACGTATTGATGGAAACCGTCTCCTAATAGTGGAGATGTATCGCTATTCCAGTAGATACCTTGAGTTAGGTATACTCCAGTCATAATTACTAAAGGAATGATGAAAGAAACAAAATAGGTCCAATATGTTTTAAAAAATGATTTCATGTTACCTCGTAGAATGATAGAAAACTCAGTTGGTTACCCCAACTGAGTTTTGAAGTCTTATTTAATCTTTCCAAAGTTCTTTAACTTTTGCTTGTACTTCTGCATTTTCTAGGAATTCATCATAGGTTTCATCGATACGATCAATGACGCCATTCTTAGACAAAACAACGATATGGTTTGCTAAAGTTTGAATGAACTCGTGGTCATGACTGGCAAAGATGATTGATTCTTTAAAGTTTTTCAATCCATCGTTCAAGCTTGAGATAGATTCCAAGTCCAAGTGATTTGTTGGATCATCAAGTACAAGGACATTTGATTTCAAGAGCATGAGTTTTGAAAGCATGACACGTACTTTTTCTCCCCCTGACAAGACGTTTACAGGTTTGTTAACCTCATCTCCAGAAAAGAGCATACGACCGAGGAAACCACGTAGGAAGGTATTGTCATCTTCTTCTTTACTTGCAAATTGACGTAACCAGTCAAGGATTGACTCTCCTCCTGCAAAATCAGCCGAGTTGTCTTTTGGCAAGTAAGAACGGCTAGTAGTAACTCCCCACTTGACAGTTCCTTCATAGTCAATGTCACCCATAATTGCACGAATTAATGCAGTCGTTTGGATGTCATTTTGTCCAATAAGAGCTGTCTTATCACCTGGACGCAAGATGAAACTAATATTGTCTAGGATAGTTTCGCCATCAATCTTTACAGTTAGATTTTCTACTGTCAAGAGATCATTACCAATCTCACGTTCTGCTTTAAAGTTGATAAATGGGTATTTACGACTAGAAGGAACAATTTCTTCTAATTCAATCTTGTCAAGCATTTTTTTACGAGACGTTGCTTGTCTTGACTTAGAAGCGTTGGCAGAGAAGCGAGCAACGAATTCTTGCAATTGCTTAATTTTTTCTTCTGCCTTGGCATTACGGTCTGCTAGCAATTTAGCAGCAAGCTCAGAAGATTCCTTCCAGAAGTCGTAGTTTCCGACATAGAGTTTGATTTTTCCAAAGTCAAGGTCGGCCATATGAGTACACACTTTGTTTAAGAAGTGACGGTCGTGGGATACTACAATAACGGTGTTATCAAAGTCAATCAAGAAGTCTTCTAGCCAAGTAATAGATTGGATGTCCAACCCGTTGGTCGGCTCGTCCAAGAGAAGAACGTCTGGTTTGCCAAAAAGTGCTTTAGCAAGGAGAACCTTCACTTTTTCACCATTGGCCAATTCGCTCATGTTTTGATAGTGCAATTCTTCTGGAATGTTTAGGTTTTGAAGTAATTGAGATGCTTCACTTTCTGCCTCCCAACCTCCAAGTTCAGCAAATTCACCTTCGAGTTCGGCTGCACGAACACCATCTTCATCGGAAAAATCTTCCTTCATGTAAATGGCATCTTTTTCTTTCATGATGTTGTAAAGTTTTTCATTTCCCATAATGACGACATCAATAACTCGCTCGTCTTCATAGTCAAAATGATTTTGACGGAGAACAGAGAGACGTTCATCTGGACCAAGAGAGATGTGACCAGTTGTTGGCTCGATATCACCAGCTAAGATTTTTAAGAATGTAGACTTCCCAGCACCATTAGCACCAATCAATCCGTATGTATTTCCTTCTGTAAATTTGATATTGACATCATCAAAAAGTTTGCGATCACTAAAACGTAGTGAAACATCAGATACTGTAAGCAATGTTTTTCTCCTATAATATGTAATATATTTATTCTACTAGAAAAGAGAGAAATATTCAAATTTTTGTTTGTCAATTTTATGTCAATTAAGTTTACAGGTCTGTTTACAATGAGTTAGTTGTTTGATTTAAATAATTTTCTGTTATTTTAACAAAAAAATGCTATAATTGAAGAGACAATTTCGAAGGAGAAAAAAATGACGAAACCCATTATTTTAACAGGAGATCGCCCAACAGGAAAACTGCATATTGGACATTATGTTGGGAGTCTTAAAAATAGAGTATTACTGCAGGAAGAAGACAAGTATGACATGTTTGTTTTTTTGGCGGACCAACAAGCATTGACAGATCACGCCAAAGACCCTCAAACGATTGTAGAATCGATTGGGAATGTTGCCTTAGATTACCTAGCAGTTGGATTAGATCCAAGTAAATCAACTATCTTTATTCAAAGCCAAATTCCAGAGTTGGCTGAGCTGTCTATGTACTATATGAATTTAGTGTCACTAGCACGTTTAGAGCGCAATCCTACAGTGAAAACAGAGATTGCTCAGAAAGGGTTTGGAGAAAGTATTCCGACAGGATTTTTGGTTTATCCGATTGCGCAAGCAGCTGATATTACTGCCTTCAAGGCTAATTATGTTCCTGTAGGAACAGACCAAAAACCAATGATTGAACAAACTCGTGAGATTGTTCGTTCCTTTAATCATGCTTATAACTGTGATGTTTTGGTGGAACCAGAAGGTATTTACCCAGAAAATGAAAGAGCGGGTCGTCTACCTGGTCTAGATGGAAATGCTAAAATGTCTAAATCCCTTAATAATGGTATTTATCTAGCAGATGATGCGGATACGTTGCGTAAAAAAGTCATGAGTATGTATACAGACCCGGATCATATTCGTGTTGAGGATCCAGGTAAGATTGAAGGAAACATGGTTTTCCATTATCTAGATGTGTTTGGTCGTCCAGAAGATGCTCAAGAAATTGCGGACATGAAAGAACATTATCAACGTGGTGGTCTTGGTGATGTGAAGACGAAACGTTATCTACTTGAAATATTAGAACGGGAACTTGGTCCTATTCGTGAGCGCCGTATCGAATTTGCTAAGGATATGGGAGAAGTGTACAATATGCTTCAAAAAGGTAGTGAAAAAGCGCGTGAGGTTGCGGGGCAAACCCTATCTGAGGTTAAAGGAGCAATGGGACTAAATTATTTTAAATAATAGATAAAATATGAATCATAAAGCTATCTCTTCCATAGGATCACAGGGATAGTTTTTTTATGATTTCTACCATAAATATAATTGACAAATTTTCATAGAATGGTATGATAGATACAATACAAAAAGAGTCAAGCTCAAAAAGAAAGAAAAGAGGAAACTTCAATGTCTAATTGGGATACTAAATTTTTAAAAAAAGGTTTTACCTTTGATGATGTATTGCTCATTCCAGCAGAAAGTCATGTGTTGCCTAATGATGCAGATTTAACAACAAAATTGGCAGATAATCTGACTTTAAATATCCCAATTATAACAGCCGCCATGGATACAGTCACAGAAAGTCAAATGGCTATTGCCATTGCTCGTGCAGGTGGTCTTGGAGTAATCCATAAAAATATGTCTATTGCGCAACAGGCAGATGAAGTTCGTAAGGTAAAACGTTCTGAAAATGGTGTTATTATTGATCCATTCTTCTTGACTCCAGAACACACGATTGCTGAAGCAGATGAACTGATGGGACGTTACCGTATCAGTGGTGTTCCAGTTGTGGAGACACTTGAAAATCGTAAATTGGTTGGTATTCTAACAAACCGAGATCTTCGCTTTATTTCAGATTACAATCAGCCAATCTCAAACCATATGACTAGTGAAAATCTTGTTACTGCTCCTGTTGGTACAGATCTTGCAACAGCTGAAAGCATTCTTCAAGAACACCGTATTGAAAAACTTCCTTTGGTTGATGAAGAAGGTCGTCTTTCTGGCTTGATTACTATTAAAGATATCGAAAAAGTAATTGAATTTCCTAATGCAGCAAAAGATGAGTTTGGTCGTCTTCTAGTTGCTGGTGCGGTAGGTGTCACTTCAGATACATTTGAACGTGCAGAGGCTCTTTTTGAAGCAGGAGCGGATGCGATTGTAATTGATACTGCACATGGTCACTCTGCTGGGGTTCTACGTAAAATTGCTGAAATTCGTGCTCACTTCCCAGACCGCACTTTGATTGCAGGTAATATTGCAACTGCTGAAGGTGCGCGTGCTCTTTATGATGCAGGTGTAGATGTTGTCAAAGTCGGTATCGGACCAGGTTCTATCTGTACTACTCGTGTGATTGCAGGGGTTGGTGTCCCACAAGTGACAGCAATCTATGATGCAGCAGCAGTTGCGCGTGAATATGGAAAAACAATCATTGCTGATGGTGGAATCAAGTATTCTGGAGATATTGTAAAAGCCCTTGCTGCAGGTGGAAATGCGGTTATGCTTGGATCAATGTTCGCTGGAACAGACGAAGCACCAGGTGAAACGGAAATCTTCCAAGGACGTAAGTTTAAGACTTACCGTGGTATGGGATCAATCGCTGCAATGAAGAAAGGTTCAAGTGACCGTTACTTCCAAGGTTCTGTCAATGAAGCAAACAAACTTGTTCCAGAAGGAATTGAAGGCCGTGTTGCCTATAAAGGCGCAGCAGCTGATATTGTCTTCCAAATGATTGGTGGTATTCGCTCTGGTATGGGTTACTGTGGTGCAGCTAACCTTAAAGAACTACATGATAATGCACAATTTATTGAAATGTCTGGGGCTGGTCTAAAAGAAAGCCATCCTCATGATGTACAAATCACTAATGAGGCACCAAACTACTCTATGTAAGTAGTAAAAAAGAACTCCTGATTTTCAGGAGTTCTTTTTGTTTACAAAGTTGTCAATGTTGATTTACAGAAATTTTACCATTTTGAATGTTGAAAATACTAAGGTTTTCTGGCAAGTTTTGTAAGTGGTCTAAACTTGTTGTTGTAATAAAGGTTTGGATAGATTGAGAAATGGTTTCTAGTAATTTTAGTTGCCGTGTATTGTCAAGTTCGCTCATAACATCATCAAGCAGTAGTATCGGAGACTCATTGGTAATACTTTCCATTAGCTCAATTTCCGCCAGTTTTATAGAAAGAACAAGGCTACGATGTTGACCTTGGCTTCCAAAACTAGCATCCATACCATTGATATAAAAAGAAATATCATCTCGATGAGGGCCAACTCCAGTATTCTTTTTAAATAAATCTCTGGATCTGCTTTTATCTAAAGCAATTTTAAAGGAACTTGTTAGCTGTTCTTCATTAGTGAAGTTGACAGATGATTGATAAGATATTGACAGTTCTTCTAATTTATTTGAAATTTCTAAGTGTTTTTTTTGGCCAAATTTCTCTAAGTCTTTAATGAATTTTATCCGATGCTTTATAACGCGACAACCATAATCTATTAACTGATCATCTAAGACTGACAGAAATGTTTCATCAATCTTTTGGCTGGATTTTAGGTAAGTATTTCTCTGCTTGAGTATATGGTTATAGTTTGACAAGTCTGACAAGTAGATTGGTTTAATTTGTCCCAGTTCGATGTCTATAAACTTTCGACGGACAGAAGGTGCTCCCTTAATTAGCTGGAGATCTTCAGGCGCGAAGAGGACAACATTCATATGTCCAATGTAGTCTGATAGGCGCGCTTGTTTTAAGTGATTGACCTTAGTCACACGCCCTTTTGGTGTTAAATCAATTTCTAGAGGGATAGAGCTTGTTTTTTTCTGTAGCAAGCCAGAAAGATGGAGTTGCTCGTTATCAAAATGAATGAGATTTTTATCTGTACGAGTCCGATGACTACGTGTCAAGGCTAAGAAATAGATTGCCTCTAGAATATTGGTTTTTCCTTGTGCATTTTGACCTAGAAAGACATTTAATTTTGGATTGAAATCAATTTTTGCCTCTTTGTAGTTTCGAAAGGTTTTAATTGTTAAATGTTGGAGCCACATGGTTATCTTCCTGGAAAACGTGGAACTTGTTTGGTTTTAGGTGATGAAGAAGTTTTTTGTTTTTCTTTCTTGACACCTTTATTCATCTCTTTGACAAGTTTAGCAATTCGCTCTTTCTCAATCTTATCTGCTTGATACTCTTCTTGCTCTTTTAAACTTGGTTGTGTCAAGGTGATGTCAATCTTTAAATCAGGAATGTCAATCGTATCTCCAACACGAATTTTTTTCCCACGTCTACTTTCTAACTCACCATTAAAGTAAACTTGATGATCCATTAAAAAGGATTTGATAGCACCACCGCTTTGTATAATTCCAAGTTCTTTTAGGAGGGCTTGGAGCGTAATAAATTCTTCAAATAATTTGTATTCCATAATTCACCTCAATCTTTGGTATTATACCATATTTTCCTTGAAATAGCTGAAGGAAAGTTAGTTGAAATGAAAACGGTTTTACTCTTTAAAGCTATAAAGAGAACAAGAAAAATTTTGATTTTCGTGGTATAATAGAACTCTATATGTAAGGAGGTAAGGTATGGAATTAGTGCCTGGAATTTCAGCACATTTTGTTCAATCCAAAAAGTTTAAAACAAATAAAATCACTATTCGTTTTACTGCTCCCTTATCTCTTGAGACAATAGCAGGACGCATGTTAAGTGCAAGTATGTTGGAGACGGCAAATAAAGCTTATCCCACATCACAAGCATTTCGCAGATACTTGGCAAGTTTATATGGAACAGATATTTCCACAAGTGCTTATCGTAGAGGACAGGCACATATTCTTGACTTAACATTTACCTACGTGCGAGATGAGTTCTTGAGTAAAAAAAATGTCTTGACTTCTCGAATTTTGGAATTGGTGAAACAGACTTTATTTGCTCCCTTAGCTCAAGATAGTGCTTTTGAGCCAGCCCTATTTGAAATTGAAAGAAAACAGTTATTGGCTAGTTTAGCTACTGATATGGATGATTCATTTTATTTTGCTCATAAGGAGTTGGATAGCTTGTTCTTCCATGATGAGCGTCTTCAATTGAGATACAGTGATTTACGAAATAGCATTTTAAATGAGTCTCCGGAAAGTAGCTACACTTGCTTTCAAGATGCTCTGAAAAATGATCGTATTGATTTCTTTTTCTTAGGTGACTTCAATGAAGTAGAAATTACAGAATCACTGAAGTCATTACCCTTTACAGCTAGAGAGAACGGCGTCACTATCCAGTACCATCAATCTTATTCGAATGTTCTACGAGAAGGAATGTTTCAGAGGAATGTTGGGCAATCTATTTTGGAATTAGGCTATCATTCTCCTGTAAAATATGGTGATGATGAGCATTTGCCCATGCTTGTGATGAATGGTTTGTTGGGTGAATTTGCACATTCAAAACTTTTTACAAACGTTCGTGAAAATGCTGGAATAGCCTATACAGTCTCGAGTCAATTGGATTTGTTTAGTGGTCTGTTAAGGATGTATGCGGGTATTGATAGAGAAAATCGAAATCAGGCTAGAAAAATGATGAATCATCAATTGCTAGATCTAAAAAAGGGTAACTTTACAGATTTTGAACTTGAACAAACAAAGGAGATGATTCGACGATCTTTGTTGATGGCTCAAGATAATCAACAGACCCTAGTTGAAAGAGTCTATTTGAATGCTCTATTGGGAAAATCAAGCTTTGATATGGATCGATTGGTGGCAAAATTAGATAGTGTTGATAAAGAAGCTGTCTGTAAAGTTGCCAACAGTTTGAAGTTACAAGCGATTTACTTTATGGAAGGAGTAGAATGACAAAGGTTACTTTTGAAGAAAAATACTATCCTGCTGTAAAGGAAACAGTCTATAAAACACAATTGTCAAATGGATTGACAGTTTCTTTACTCCCTAAACAAGATTTCAATGAGGTTTATGGGATTGTAACAGTTCAATTTGGTTCTGTAGATGCAACTTATACAAGTTTGAAAAAAGGTTTACGTCATCATCCAGCAGGAATTGCACATTTTCTTGAACATAAATTGTTTGAAAGAGAAAATTCTGAGGATATAATGGCTGCTTTTACTCGATTAGGTGCGGACAGTAATGCCTTTACAAGTTTTACTAAGACCAGCTATCTTTTTTCAACAATTGATTATCTATTAGAAAATTTAGATTTGCTAGATGAGTTAGTCGGAGATGTTCATTTTACAGAAGAGTCTATTTTGAGGGAACAAGCTATTATCCAGCAAGAACGAGAAATGTACCAAGATGATCCAGACTCACGTTTGTTTTTTGCAACATTAGCCAACCTTTATCCTGATACTCCTTTAGTGACAGATATAGTTGGAAGTGAAAAATCAATTTCTGAGATTCAAGTTTCAAATTTAAAAGAGAACTTTACAGACTTTTACAAACCTGTCAACATGTCACTGTTTTTAGTTGGAAATATTGATGTAAAAGTTGTTGAGGAATACTTTTCGAAAAAGGAAAAGAAGACTCTAGAACAGTTTACAGTTACAAAAGAGCAACTACCCTTACAGCCTGTGAAGCAAACAGATAGTCTTCGGATGGAAGTTTCTTCACCCAAACTTGCTGTTGCGATTAGAGGTAATGGGCAAATAACAGAAGCTGAGTCTTATCGTTACAATATTTTATTGAAATTACTATTTACGATGATGTTTGGTTGGACTTCTGATCGTTTTCAAAGGTTATATGAGACTGGGAAGTTAGATGCGTCATTGTCACTTGAGGTTGAAGTCAACAGTCGCTTTCATTTTGTGATATTGACAATGGACACCAAAGAGCCTGTTTCTCTGTCGCATCAATTTCGTAAAGCGATTCGTCAGTTTAGTAGTGATGCGGATATTACAGAGGAACATTTAGATCTTGTTAAGAGTGAGATGTTTGGGGAGTTTTTCAGTAGCATGAACTCCTTGGAATTTATTGCAACTCAATACGATCCGATGGATTGCGGAGAAACAATTTTTGATTTTCCAAAAATTTTACAGGAAATTACTTTGGAGGATGTTCTAGAAGCTGGACATCGTTTGATTGATAATGGTGATCTAGTTGATTTTACAATCTTTCCAGCTTAAAAGATGACTAATACTAGAAAGAAGGAATGGTACGTATGAGAAAAAAAACAATTGGCGAGGTTCTACGTTTAGCTAGAATTAACCAGGGATTGAGTTTGGAAGAATTACAGGAGAAAACTGAAATTCAGTTGCATTTTCTAGAAGCTATGGAGGCAGATGATTTTGATCAACTTCCTAGTACCTTCTATGCTCGTTCTTTTTTAAGAAAATATGCCTGGGCAGTAGAGTTAGATGAAAGAATTGTTTTGGATGCATATGATTCAGGTAGTATGATCACTTATGAAGAGGTAGATGTCGATGAAGAAGACTTGTCTGGTCGCAGACGGTCAAATAAGAAAAAAACGTCTTATCTCCCCTTGTTTTATTTCGTTCTATTTGCTTTGTCAATTTTAATTTTTGTCACTTACTATGTCTGGAACTACATCCAAACTCAGCCAAGTCCTTCTTCAGCTAATTATAGTGTTGTGAGCTCGACTAGTTCAACCACCTCATCTAGTTCATCTTCTAGTAGTCAGACGTCTAGCTCGTCTTCTACTACGGAATCAACTATTACAGTGTCAGGCGAAGGAAATCGCATTGAAGCTCGGTATAAAACGAGTAAGGAAACTGCTACTGTTCAATTGGCAGTTTCAGATGAAGCTAGTTGGGTTAGTGTTTCAGGAAGTGAGCTGGAGGGTGGTGTGACACTATCCGCAGACAATAAGAATGCAAAAACAATAGTCTCAACTAAGAGTCCCGTTACTATTACTTTAGGTGTAGTGAAGGGAGTTACTGTGACTGTGGACAATCAAACGATTGATACTTCGAAGCTGACAACTCAGACTGGAACTGTAACACTTATATTTACTACAGATTAAGGAAAAATCAATGAAAAAAGAACAAATTCCTAATGTATTAACTATTGGTAGAATTCTCTTTATACCTCTCTTTATTCTTATTTTGACTTTGGGCCATTCACAAGGCAGTCATTTGCTAGCAACGATCATCTTTGCAGTTGCTAGTATAACGGATTATCTTGATGGCTATCTTGCTCGTAAATGGAATGTAGTCAGCAATTTTGGAAAATTTGCTGATCCGATGGCTGATAAGCTGTTGGTTATGTCAGCTTTTATCATGTTAATTGAGTTAGGTATGGCTCCAGCTTGGGTTGTTGCTATTATCATTTGTCGTGAACTTGCGGTGACAGGCTTGCGCTTGTTGCTTGTTGAGACGGGAGGGACAGTTCTAGCAGCAGCTATGCCAGGGAAAATCAAGACCTTTAGTCAGATGTTTGCCATTATCTTTTTGCTCTTACATTGGAATTTAATTGGTCAGCTGTTGCTTTATATCGCTTTGTTTTTCACTATCTACTCTGGTTATGATTATTTTAAGGGTAGCGCTCATGTATTCAAAGGAACATTTGGTTCAAAATGAAATCGATTATTGAAGTAAAAGATCTGTCTTTTCGTTATAAGGAAGACCAGGATCATTATGATGTTAATAATGTCTCGTTTCACGTGAAACGGGGAGAATGGCTTTCGATTGTAGGTCATAACGGGAGTGGGAAATCGACAACTATCCGTTTGATTGATGGATTGCTTGAAGCAGAGTCTGGGGAAATCTGGATAGATGGGCAATTGTTGTCCTCTGAGAATGTTTGGGACTTGCGTCGACAAATTGGTATGGTTTTTCAAAATCCAGATAACCAATTTGTGGGGGCGACTGTTGAAGATGATGTTGCCTTTGGTTTAGAAAATCAGGGACTTCCTCGTGAAGAAATGAAGAAGAGAGTGGCCGAATCTTTGGAGTTGGTAGGGATGCTGGACTTTAAGAATAGAGAACCAGCTCGTTTATCTGGTGGACAAAAACAGCGTGTGGCTATTGCGGGAGTTGTTGCCCTGAGACCAGCTATTTTGATTTTGGACGAGGCTACAAGTATGTTGGATCCTGAGGGACGCAGAGAACTGATTCAGACAGTTCAAGAGATTCGAAAAGACCACCAGATGACAGTCGTCTCCATTACACATGATTTAGAGGAAGTTGCGATGAGTGACCGTGTCTTGGTCATGAAAAAAGGCCAAGTGGAGTCAACCAGCAGCCCAAGAGAACTTTTTTCTCGGGATGACCTTGACCAGATAGGGTTAGATGAGCCTTTTGCTAATCAATTGAGAGGCTCTTTGAGAGAGACTGGCTATCAGTTGCCGGATGGCTATTTGACAGAAAGAGAGCTAGAGGACAAGTTATGGGAATTACTCTAGAAAATGTGAGCTTTACCTATCAAGAGGGGACTCCCCTATCTTCATCAGCCTTGACTGATGTTTCCTTGACGATTGAGGATGGTTCCTATACGGCTTTGGTAGGGCACACAGGTAGTGGGAAATCAACGATTTTACAGCTTTTAAATGGCCTATTGGTACCAAGTAAGGGTTCTGTTCGAGTTTTTGATACTGTCATTACCCCTACATCAACCAATAAAGAAATTCGTCAGATTCGAAAGCAGGTTGGTCTAGTGTTTCAATTTGCTGAAAATCAGATTTTCGAAGAGACTGTTTTGAAAGATGTTGCATTTGGACCGCAAAATTTTGGAGTTTCTGAGGAAGAGGCCAAGAAAATTGCGCGTGAAAAGTTAGCCTTGGTAGGCATCGATGAGTCACTCTTTGAGCGTAGCCCGTTTGAACTTTCGGGTGGCCAGATGAGACGTGTGGCTATAGCAGGTATGCTAGCGATGGAGCCAACTGTTTTGGTTTTGGATGAGCCGACAGCAGGGCTTGATCCTTTGGGCAGAAAAAAATTGATGACCTTGTTTAAAGAACTCCACCTTTCTGGAATGACAATCGTTCTGGTAACGCATTTGATGGATGATGTAGCTGCATATGCTAATCAGGTTTATGTTATGGAAAAGGGGCGTTTGGTCAAAAGTGGCAAACCAAGTGATGTCTTTCAAGATGTAGCCTCTATGGAAAAGGTACAGTTAGGTGTGCCTAAAATCACAGCCTTTTGTAAGCGTTTGGCAGATAGAGGTGTAGCTTTTAAAAAACTGCCAATCAAGATAGAGGAGTTTAAGGAGTCGCTAAATGGATAGTATGATTTTAGGGCGTTATATACCAGGGGATTCCATCATTCATCGCTTGGATCCACGTAGTAAATTGCTTGCCATGATCCTGCTGATTTTGATTGTATTTTGGGCCAATAATCCTCTCACCAATCTCGTTCTGTTTGTAGCGACAGGTATATTTATCGCATTATCGGGCGTTTCTCTCTCATTTTTCGTTCAGGGATTAAAATCCATGTTCTTTTTGATCGCCTTTACGACTCTTTTTCAGCTCTTTTTCATTTCAAGTGGAAATGTCCTATTTGAGTTTTCTTTTATAAGAATAACGGATTATGCTTTGCAACAAGCAGGAATCATTTTCTGTCGTTTTGTGTTGATTATTTTCTTTTCAACCTTGCTAACATTAACGACCATGCCTTTGAGTCTGGCAGCCGCAGTTGAAGCTCTTTTAGCACCGCTAAAACGTGTGAAAGTTCCCGTTCATGAAATTGGCCTCATGTTATCAATGAGTTTGCGTTTTGTTCCAACATTGATGGATGACACGACGCGAATTATGAATGCTCAGAAAGCCCGTGGAGTTGACTTTGGCGAAGGCAGCATCGTTCAAAAAGTAAAGGCTATGATTCCAATTTTAATTCCTCTTTTTGCGACGAGCTTAAAGCGTGCAGATTCATTGGCAATAGCGATGGAAGCGCGTGGTTATCAGGGAGGAAAGGGTAGAAGTCAGTATAGACAGTTGAGATGGAGTCAAAAGGATACACTGGCAATTCTTGTGATTTTGATACTGGGATGTTTCTTATTTTTCTTAAAATCTTAGCAGGTTTGTAGGATTGATAAGAAGCTCACAGTAGCAGGTTTTTAGTATAAAGGTAGGAATATGAACCGTTTTAAAAAATCAAAATATCTAATCATCGTTTTTGTCACAGTTCTGGCAGTTTCTGTTCTATTAGTGACAACCTATTCAAGCGCTATTGTGACGAAACTAGGAGATGGGATTTCCTTAGTAGATAGAATTGTTCAAAAACCCTTTCAGTGGTTTGATACTTTCAAATCGGATTTGGGACATTTGACGCAGACTTACAATGAAAATGAGAGTCTAAAAAAACAGCTCTATCAACTAGAGGTGGAGTCTAATCAATCAGAAAGTTTAAAAAATGAAAATGAACAACTACGTCAGTTGCTGGATATGAAGTCGAAATTGCAGGCTACAAAAACCATTGCAGCAGATGTGATTATGCGAGCTCCAGTATCTTGGAAACAAGAGTTAACAATTGATGCTGGAAGTTCAAAAGGAGCTTCTGAAAATATGTTGGCCATTGCAAACGGGGGCTTGATTGGTAGTGTTTCAAAGGTGGAGGATCATTCAACAACGATCAACCTATTGACAAACACCGAAAATTCAGACAAAATTTCTGTTAAAATCCTGCATGGTTCTACTGAAATTTACGGGATTATCGTTGGTTATGATAAGGAATCTGAACTGCTTAAAATTAGTCAATTAAACAGCAACAGCGACATTAGCGCGGGAGACAAGGTGACTACAGGGGGGCTCGGAAACTTTAATGTTAAGGATATCCCTGTTGGAGAAGTTGTTGCTACAACACATAGCAGTGATTATCTAACAAAGGAAGTAACAGTCAAGTTAAGTGCTGACACCAAAAATCTTCATGTGGTAGAGTTAGTGGGGAATTAGCAATGAGACTGTTAAAACAAATTGGTATTTTCTTTATACTCCCTTTTGTCGTACTAATTGATGCACATATTGGACAATTAGCGGGATCCTTCTTCCCTCACTTTCATTTAGCAAGTCATTTTCTGTTTTTATTTCTTTTGTTTGAGACAATAGAGGTTTCAGAATATCTCTATCTAGCTTATTGCGGTATAGTGGGTTTGGTGTACGATATCTATTTTTTCCACTTGATAGGAATTGCGACGCTTCTATTTATCTTGATAGGTGCTTCGCTCCATAAGTTTAATAGTGTAATTTTGCTGAACCGTTGGACAAGAATGTTAACAATAGTTGTGATGAGTTTCCTATTTGATATGGGGAGCTATCTCCTTGCTCTTGCTATGGGATTGACAGTAGAATCGATGCCAGTTTTCATCGTCTATAGCCTTGTCCCATCAATGATTTTAAACTTTTTATGGATGATTATTTTCCAATATATTTTTGAAAAATGTTATCTATAAGAAAGAAATAAAAATGTAACAAAGGCGTAATATTTATTATGTCTTTTTTTGGTATACTAGTAATGTCTTAAATAGAAGGAGTATCTACACAATATGAAGAAAAAAATCTTAGCGTCACTTTTATTAAGTACAGTATTAGTGTCACAAGCGGCGGTATTGACAACTGTCCACGCTGAAACAACTGATGAAAAGATTGCTGCTCAAGATAGTAAGATTAGTAATTTGACAGCTCAACAAAAAGAAGCTCAAAAACAAGTAGATGAAATCCAAACGCAAGTTACAGCTATCCAAACTCAACAAACGAACTTGGAAGCTGAGAATGAAACTCTACAAGCTGAATCTAAAAAACTTGAAGGAGAAATTACAGAGCTCTCTAAGAACATTGTTGCTCGTAATGAATCTTTGGAAAAACAAGCACGTAGCGCACAAACAAACGGTGCTGCAACTAGCTATATCAATACAATTGTAAACTCAAAATCAATTACGGAAGCTATTTCACGTGTTGCAGCCATGAGCGAGATTGTATCAGCTAACAACAAAATGTTGGAACAACAGAAAGCTGATAAGAAATCTATCGCTGAAAAACAGGTTGCAAATAATGAAGCAATCAACACTGTCATTGCGAACCAACAAACGCTTGCTGACGATGCACAAGCATTGACAACAAAACAAGCAGAGTTGAAAGTTGCTGAGTTAAACCTTGCTGCAGAGAAAGCTACTGCAGAAAGCGATAAAGCTACTTTATTGGAACAAAAAGCAGCAGCAGAGGCAGAAGCGAAAGCAGCAGCCGAAGCAGAAGCGGCTTATAAAGCACGTCAAACAAGCCAACAACAATCAGTTGTTGCTTCTGGAAATACAACACTTTCAGATCAAGTGCAAGCAACTTCAAGCTCTTCATCAGATGATGATTCGAGCTACACTCCAGCACCTGCTCCAACTCCAGCTAGACAGCGTCCAACATACAGTACAAATGCTTCAAGTTATCCAACTGGTGAATGTACTTGGGGAGCTAAAACATTAGCACCTTGGGCTGGAGATTACTGGGGTAACGGAGCGCAGTGGGCTACAAGTGCAGCAGCTGCAGGATTCCGTACTGGATCAACTCCACAAGTTGGTGCGATTGCATGTTGGAATGACGGTGGATATGGACACGTAGCGGTTGTTACAGCAGTTTCATCATCAACTAGCATTCAAGTATCAGAATCAAACTATGGTGGAAATCGTACAATCGGTAACAAACGTGGATGGTTCAACCCAACTACAACTTCTGAAGGTTATGTAACATACATCTATCCAAACTAATGAATGAAACGAAGAGGCTCGATTTGAGTCTCTTTTATTATTTTTTATCGAAAGCAAGGCCGAAATCTATTAAAACCACTTGAAAATATGGCTAAAATGTGATAAAATGAAACTCGTCGTGTAAACGATAATACTCATTCTCGATGAATTGTGAGACTGTTGCCCTCGGGTCGTTTTGCAAGTTGAAGTCGAGGAGAGGAAAAAAACAAAAAGGAGAAATACTCATGGCAGTAATTTCAATGAAACAACTTCTTGAGGCTGGTGTACACTTTGGTCACCAAACTCGTCGCTGGAACCCTAAGATGGCTAAGTACATCTTCACTGAGCGTAACGGAATCCACGTTATCGACTTGCAACAAACTGTAAAATACGCTGACCAAGCATACGACTTTATGCGTGATGCTGCAGCTAACGATGCAGTTGTATTGTTTGTTGGTACTAAAAAACAAGCTGCTGACGCTGTTAAAGAAGAAGCAGAACGTTCAGGTCAATACTACATCAACCACCGTTGGTTGGGTGGAACTCTTACTAACTGGGGAACTATCCAAAAACGTATCGCTCGTTTGAAAGAAATCAAACGTATGGAAGAAGAAGGAATCTTCGACGTTCTTCCTAAGAAAGAAGTTGCACTTCTTAACAAACAACGTGCACGTCTTGAAAAATTCTTGGGTGGTATCGAAGACATGCCTCGTATCCCAGATGTAATGTACGTAGTTGACCCACATAAAGAACAAATCGCTGTTAAAGAAGCTAAAAAATTGGGTATTCCAGTTGTAGCGATGGTTGACACAAACACTGATCCAGACGATATCGATGTAATCATCCCAGCTAACGATGACGCTATCCGCGCTGTTAAATTGATCACAGCTAAATTGGCTGACGCTATCATCGAAGGACGTCAAGGTGAAGATGCAGCAGCAGTTGAAGCAGAATTTGCAGCTTCAGAAGCTCAAGCTGACTCAATCGAAGAAATCGTTGAAGTTGTAGAAGGCGACAACGCTTAATTCATATAAATAGTAATTACCTAGGAGGGCGGGGCCTAGCCCAGCTCTCCTATTTTTAAAAAATATAGGAGAATCAAAATGGCAGAAATTACAGCTAAACTTGTAAAAGAGTTACGTGAAAAATCTGGTGCCGGTGTTATGGACGCTAAAAAAGCGCTTGTAGAAACAGACGGTGACATCGAAAAAGCGATTGAATTGCTTCGCGAAAAAGGTATGGCGAAGGCAGCTAAGAAAGCTGACCGTGTTGCTGCAGAAGGTTTGACTGGTGTATTTGTTAACGGTAACGTTGCAGCAGTAGTTGAAGTAAATGCCGAAACTGACTTCGTTGCGAAAAACGCTCAATTCGTTGAGTTGGTAAATGCTACAGCTAAAGTAATCGCTGAAGGTAAACCAGCGAACAACGAAGAAGCACTTGCTTTGACAATGCCTTCAGGTGAAACTCTTGAAGCTGCATATGTATCTGCAACAGCTACAATCGGTGAAAAAATCTCATTCCGTCGTTTTGCTTTGCTTGAAAAAACAGATGCACAACACTTCGGAGCTTACCAACACAATGGTGGACGTATCGGTGTTATCTCAGTTATCGAAGGTGGAGACGAAGCTCTTGCTAAACAAATCTCAATGCATATTGCTGCGATGAAACCAACAGTTCTTTCTTACAAAGAATTGGATGAGCAATTCGTTAAAGATGAGTTGGCACAATTGAACCACGTAATCGACCAAGATAACGAAAGCCGTGCAATGGTTGGTAAACCAGCTCTTCCACACTTGAAGTATGGATCAAAAGCACAATTGTCTGATGAAGTGATTGCTCAAGCTGAAGCTGATATCAAAGCTGAGTTGGCTGCAGAAGGCAAACCAGAAAAAATCTGGGACAAAATCATCCCAGGTAAAATGGACCGCTTCATGCTTGACAACACCAAAGTTGACCAAGCATACACACTTCTTGCACAAGTATACATCATGGATGACAGCAAGACAGTTGAAGCTTACCTTGAATCAGTAAATGCTTCAGTAGTTGAGTTCGCTCGCTTTGAAGTTGGTGAAGGTATCGAGAAAGCTGCAAACGACTTTGAAGCAGAAGTTGCAGCTACAATGGCAGCAGCCTTGAATAACTAATAGAAAAGGAAGCAATTTGCTTCCTTTTTCTTTTGGTCTAGAGAGTAGATTCTGTATGAGTAAACAAAAAGCCCTTTAATAAGGGCTAAGTGTATTTAGGAGGTTACACTTCAAATTCATAGAGTGCTGTAGACAAATAACGTTCGCCGTTATCTGGTGCTAAAGCAAGGACTTTCTTACCTGTACCTAATTTCTTAGCAACCTCAATTGCCCCGTAAATCGCTGCAGCTGAAGAAATCCCAACCAGGAAGCCTTCTTTTCCACCAATTTCACGGCCAAGCGCTAGAGCATCATCTGACGTTACGCGAACGATACCATCATAGGCTTTTGTATCAAGTGTTTCAGGAATAAATCCAGCTGAGATGCCTTGAATTTTGTGAGGTCCTGGTTTTTCACCAGACAAGATAGCTGACTCGTCTGCCTCAACTGCATAAACTTGAATGTTTGAATTTGCTGCTTTAAGAGCGTGAGAAACACCTGAGATCGTTCCACCGGTGCCAACACCACCTACAAAAGCATCTAGTCCATCAGAACCGAAAGCAGCCAGTATTTCAGCTCCTGTTGTTCTTTCGTGTACTTCTGGATTAGCTGGATTATTAAATTGGAGTGGAAGGAAGCCGTCTCGTTCAGCGGCGATTTCCTGAGCTTTGGCAATAGCCCCTTTCATTCCTTCGCTACCAGGAGTAAGGACGAGTTCAGCACCATAGGCTTGGATAATCTTGCGTCGTTCCACACTCATCGTTTCAGGCATGACGATAACAACTTTATATCCTTTAGCGGCACCAACCCATGAAAGACCGATACCAGTGTTTCCACTCGTTGCTTCAACAATAGTAGCTCCCGGTTTTAGAATACCATCTTGTTCTGCTTTTTCAATCATGCTAAGGGCAATACGGTCTTTTACTGACGATCCAGGGTTAAAAGCTTCTAGTTTAACATAGACGTCTGCAGCACCCTCTGGAACAATGTTGTTGAGTTTAACAATCGGTGTTTGTCCAATAAGTTCAGTGATATTATTATAAATAGTCATAGATATACCTCTTTGTATAAGATGATACTAGTATAACGCGCTTAAGGCTATTTGTAAAATATAGAAATCCTATCAAAGTGATAGGATTTTTTTATATCAAAGGTCTAAGCCATTAATTTTTAATCGATTGTGATAAGCCAATTCTAATAAATAGGTGTAAAGAGGGAGGATGTCCGTTTTTTTAGGGAATTCAAATTTATGGAAACTCAGGTGCTCATTGTGTGCTTTTAGAAAGACATTTTCTAAATAAGTGATCGTAATCTCACTATCATCTATACCTGCTCCAGCAGTTTCCATTTCAACGTTTACAATGTTCATCAAAAAGAGTGACTTAACAGACACCTTGCGACCAGTGGCACCTTGCTTATCTGTAAAAATAATACGGATATTTGTAAAGATGATTGAATCGCAAATAAGTTTATATCCACTTTGAATTTCTTCATTCTCTAGTAGATATTGACCATACTCTTTGATAAGAGTCTCTTTGTTTTCCTCGCTAAAGTTTCCAGCAAGTCCTTGAATAAATTTTCCAAACGCCATGTATTTCTCCTTTGTTTACACTAAGTTTACAGGAACTTCAACTTCTCGTAAACCTTGATCTGTTAAAGTAACCTTTCCATTAAAAAACTCTACAAGAGCAGACTTGATCTTTTCTTTCTCTTCCTTATCAACATAGATCATTGTAGCAATTTGATCTGTAAAGTTTGTATCTAGCTCCATGAGATGATGCTCTCTAAGGAAATTGCCATATTCTTGATACTGAGCGTAAGACATCTGAATGGCTATACCAGCCTGTTCTTTGATTTCAATAATGCCAATTTCTTTGACAGCCAAGGCCACACTACCTGCATAAGCACGAATCAAACCACCAGCACCTAGTTTGATGCCACCAAAGTAGCGTGTCACTACCACACAGACATTGGTAAGATTATGATTTTCTAAGACACCCAGCATAGGGACTCCGGCAGTACCACTAGGCTCCCCATCATCACTCGTACGCTTGATTTCACTGCGTTCCCCTATAATAAAAGCAGAGCAGTTATGGGTGGCTTTATAGTGTTCTTTTTTGATGGTAGTGATGAAGTCACGAGCCTCTTCTTCGCTATAAACACGCTTGACATGACAGATAAATCGGGATTTTTTGATTTCTTCTTGGACCTGCCCATCCTCTTTAATTGTTCTAAATTCCATGATTTAATTGTACTAAAAAATTACCTAAAGTGCTAGATTTTTACGAATATTAAAGTATGAAAGTAAATCCAAATTACCTCGGTCGCTTGTTTACTGAGAAAGAATTAACAAAAGAAGAATGTCAGATGGCTGAGAAACTTCCAGCAATGAGAAAAGAGAAAGGGAAACTGTTTTGTCAACGTTGTAATAGTAGTATTCTAGAAGAATGGCATTTGCCTATCGGCGCTTACTATTGTAGGGAGTGTTTGCTGATGAAGCGAGTCAGGAGTGATCAAGCCTTATACTATTTTTCGCAGGAAGATTTTCCAAAGCAAGATGTTCTCAAATGGCGTGGTCAGTTAACCCCTTTTCAGGAAAAGGTATCAGAGGGGTTGATTCGAGCAGTCGAAAAGAAAGAACCGACTTTAGTTCATGCTGTGACGGGTGCTGGAAAGACAGAGATGATTTATCAAGTTGTAGCTAAAGTGATTGATGATGGTGGTGCAGTTTGTTTGGCAAGCCCTAGAATTGATGTATGTTTAGAACTGTATAAGCGACTGCAGAATGACTTTGCTTGTGATATAGCGCTACTCCATGGCGAATCAGAGCCCTATTTTCGAACTCCCTTAGTAATTGCAACAACTCATCAGTTATTAAAATTTTATCATGCTTTTGATTTGTTGATAGTGGATGAGGTAGATGCCTTTCCTTATGTTGACAACTCTATGCTTTACTATGCTGTAAAGAATAGTGTAAAGGAAGATGGATTAAGGATATTCCTTACAGCAACTTCTACAGATGAGTTAGATAGGAAGGTTCGCACAGGAGAATTAAAACGATTAAGCTTGCCAAGACGGTTTCATGGAAATCCTTTGATTATTCCTAAACCTGTCTGGTTATCGGATTTTAATCGTTGTTTAGAGAAAAACCAATTGTCAACCAAGTTAAAGACCTATATTGAGAAACAGAGAAGAACAGGTTATCCTCTGCTGATTTTTGCATCAGAGATTAAGAAAGGCGAAAAACTAAAAGAAATCTTGAAGGAGCAGTACCCGAATGAGAATATCGGCTTTGTGTCTTCTGTGACAGAAGACCGATTAGAGCAGGTGCAAGCTTTTCGAGATGGAGAACTAACAATACTGATCAGTACGACAATCTTGGAACGTGGGGTTACCTTCCCTTGTGTGGATGTTTTCGTAGTAGAAGCTAATCATCGTCTCTTTACCAAGTCTAGTTTGATTCAGATTGGAGGGCGAGTTGGACGCAGTATGGATAGACCAACTGGTGAGTTGCTCTTCTTTCATGATGGATTAAATGCTTCCATCAAAAAGGCAATCAAGGAAATCAAGCAGATGAATAAGGAGGCAGGGTTATGAACTGTTTATTATGTGGCCAGACTACAAAGAGTGAGCTGACTTTTAGCAGTCTCTTCCTTTTGAAGGATGACTGCAGTTATCTTTGCTCAGCTTGTGCTTCTAGTTTTGAGAAGATTGGTGAGAATTATTGCCCAAACTGTATGAAAACAGGCATGTCAACCAGGTGTCAAGATTGTAAACTTTGGTGTAAAGAAGGAATTCAGGTTGATCATAAGGCAATCTTTACCTATAATCAAGCTATGAAAGACTTTTTCAGTCAATATAAGTTTGATGGTGATTTTTTGCTTAGAAAAGTGTTTGCTTCCGTTCTTGCTGAGGAGCTGAAAAAGTATAGAGGTTATCAATTTGTTGTAATTCCCCTAAGTCCTGAAAGATTGCTTGAGAGGGGTTTTAACCAAGTTGAGGGTTTGGTTGAGGCAGCAGGCTTTTCTTTTAAAGATATATTAGGAAAAAGAGAAGAGAGTGCTAGTTCTTCTAAAAGCCGTTTGGAAAGGTTAGCTACTGAAATTCCATTTTTTATTAAAGATGGGATCTCACTTCCTAAGAAGATTTTGCTGATTGATGACATCTATACAACAGGGGCAACTGTGAATCGTGTGAAACGACTTTTGGAAGAAGCAGGTGCTTTGGAAGTTAAAACTTTTTCCCTTGTAAGATGAGGAAAAAATTTGCAAAAAGAAAATGAAAGCGTTATAATATAGTTAGAAAAACAAAAATGTTTAGAAAGAAGGTACTTATATGATTAAATATAGTATCCGTGGTGAAAACCTAGAAGTAACAGAAGCAATTCGTGATTATGTAGTTTCTAAACTCGAAAAGATCGAAAAGTATTTCCAACCTGAGCAGGAGTTGGATGCACGTGTGAACTTGAAAGTTTACCGTGAAAAAACAGCAAAGGTTGAAGTAACAATTCCGCTTGGATCTATCACTCTTCGTGCTGAAGATATTTCTCAAGATATGTATGGTTCTATCGATCTTGTAACAGATAAAATTGAACGTCAGATTCGTAAAAATAAAACTAAAATCGAACGTAAGAATAAAAATAAAGTTGCGACAAGTCAACTCTTTACAGATGCTCTAGTTGAAGATGCAGATGTTGTGCAACCCAAAGTCGTTCGTTCAAAACAAATTGATTTGAAGCCAATGGATTTAGGAGAAGCCCTTCTTCAAATGGATTTATTGGGACATGATTTCTTTATTTATGTAGATGTAGAAGATCAAACAACTAATGTTTTGTATCGCCGTGAAGATGGTGAAGTTGGTTTACTAGAAGTCAAAGAATCATAAAATTGAAATAACAAAAAAGTGGTTTACAAATCAGTAAACCACTTTTTCTTATGCGGAAATAAGTAAGAAAAAACAGGAAATCCTTGATTAAACAGTCAGAATCGACCCCTATAATCTGAACTTATAGGGGTATTTATATTTATTAAGTAGACAAAATAATACCCTAAGGGATAGAATGGGGTTGTCAACAAATAGCGAATACAAAAATGTAAGCGCTCTTATAACAAATAAAGGAGTCATGACTATGGCAACAAAAGAAGAAATTTTACGCGAACTATATCCTGAGGACCTTTTTCACTATTCGGATGGTCTAACTTTGGGAGAAGCAGAGGTTTTACAAGAAACTCGCCGTTTGATTGAGAAACATCTCCGTCCGGTTATTAATGAATACTGGGAAAAACCTGATTTTCCTTTTGAAGAATTCTATGCTGTGGCTAAGGGCGCTCAAATTATGAACAATCCAAAATTGTTTGAGGGACGTGAAGGTAGCTGGAAACCATCTGAACTTTATATTGCTTTCTTGTATCTTGAACTTGCTCGCTTCGATGCTTCTATGGCAACATTCTACACCGTTCATGGCGGACTTTGCTACAACACAATTCTCTTGGGTGGTGATGAGCGTCAACAAAAAGAATTTCTTCCAAAACTAGCTGCATTTGATTGGCAAGGTTGCTTCGCTTTAACTGAACCTCTTTCAGGTTCTGATATTGCTGGAGGACTTGCGACTACTGCAGAACGTGTTGGAGACAAGTGGATTCTAAATGGTGAAAAACGCTGGATTGGTGGTTCAGATACTGCGGATGTTGTTCCTGTATTTGCTCGTGATGTTGCGGATGGCAAGGTGAAATGCTTTATCGTTCGTAAGGGAGCTCCTGGATATCATGCAGAACCAATCCCACACAAGATTGCTCTTCGTTGTATCCGCAATGGCCATATTACCATGAAGAATGTAGAGGTTCCAGATTCAGACCGTTTGGTAAATATCAATGGTTTTGGTGATGTAGCCCGTATCTTGACCTTCACTCGCGCGGACGTTGCTCACATTGCTATGGGAGTAACTTGTGGATCCTATGTTGCAGCTCTTAAATATGCTAAAGATCGTGAACAGTTCAAACGTCCAATTGCCAAATTCCAAATTGTTCAAGAAAAATTGGCTCGTATGCAAGCAAATGCTGTAGCAGTTATTGCTTATTCAACTCGTATTGCTGAGATGCAAGAGAAAGGTAATGAATTGATGCTTAACTCTGCTCTTGCTAAAATGCACAATTCCTTAGTGATGCGCGAAACAGTTGCCCTTGCTCGTGAAACTTGCGGAGGTAATGGTATTACACTTGAGACAGACGTTGCTCGTTTCTTTGCAGATGCTGAATCAATCTATACCTATGAAGGTTCACATGAAGTGAATGCCTTGATTGTTGGTCGTGAGATTACTGGATTAGGTGCCTTTGTTTAATGTCAGAAAGGCGATTGAAGGATTTCTGTTCAATCGTCCTTGCTTCATGCACTGGATTTTTGTAAAATAAGAAGGAGAAAATAATGATATCTAAGGTGATGATTATTGGTTCTGGTCAAATGGGAAGCGGAATTGCTCAAGTATTTGCTCAGGCTGGTTTTACAGTTTACTTAAACGATATTAAAGAAGAATTTGTTCAAAGAGGTTTGAACAATATCACAAAACAATTGGAACGTTCAGTTGAAAAAGGACGGATGTCTGCGGATGAGAAGAATCAGGTATTGGCCAATTTGCTTCCATCTGTTTCATATGAAGATGCGAAACAAGTCCAATTGGTGATTGAAGCTGCAACTGAGAATCGTGAGATTAAGTTGAATATTTTCAAACAATTGGATGAATTGACTGATCCTAAAACTATCTTAGCATCAAACACATCCTCTTTGTCAATCACGGATATAGCTGCTGCTACTAAACATCAGGAGCGCGTGATTGGAATGCACTTCTTTAATCCTGCCCCAATCATGAAACTTGTAGAGGTTATTAAGGCCTTGCAGACTTCAGAAGAAGTGGTTCAGGCGGTTCGTGAACTGACAGTGAAAATTGGTAAAACACCAGTTGATGTTAAAGATTCTTATGGTTTTGTTGTGAACAGAATTTTGATTCCTATGATCAATGAAGCCATTTACATTCTAGGTGAAGGAGTGGCTAGTGCCGAGGAAATCGATGAAGCGATGAAACTTGGTGCAAATCATCCTATTGGACCTTTGGCTCTTGCTGACTTGATTGGATTGGATGTTTGTTTGGCTATTATGAGCGTCCTAAACCAAGGGTTTGGCGATCAAAAATACCGTCCTGCCCCTCTTCTTAAGAAAATGGTCGAAGCAGGAAAATTGGGACGGAAGACAAAAGAAGGCTTTTTTACTTACTAGACACTGATGGAGGTAGTCATGAAAGACGTAGTTATTGTTTCGGCAGTGCGAACACCTTTAGGTTCCTTTGGCGGGAGCTTGAAGAATGTTTCTGCTGTTGATTTGGGATCTTTGGTCATTAAGAGTGCTTTGGCAAAAGCGAATATTAAACCAGAGCAGGTAGATGAAGTGATTATGGGGAATGTCCTAGGAGCAGGTTTAGGCCAAAACGTGGCTCGCCAAATGAGTATTTATGCTGGGCTTCCTGAATATATACCAGCCTTTACCATTAATAAGGTTTGTGGTTCCGGTTTGAAGGCAGTGCAGTTAGCTACTCAAGCGATTAAGTGTGGAGATGCAGATATTGTCGTGGCTGGTGGTGCAGAAAACATGAGCCAGGCTCCATATGTTTTGCCAAGCTTCCGTTGGGGTGGCCGTATGGGAGATTCGAAAGTGGTAGATACCATGATTAAGGATGGTTTGTCTGATGCCTTTAATGACTACCATATGGGGATTACAGCTGAGAATGTGGCAGAAGAATATGGTATTAGCCGGGATGATCAAGATGCGCTTGCTTTGGAATCACAGAAACGAGCAGTGGCGGCTATAGAATCTGGACGCTTTAAGGAAGAGATTGTTCCGGTGGTTATTCCTCAACGTAAAGGCGATCCTATCGTCTTTGATACAGATGAATTTCCTAGAAAAGATGCTAGCTTGGAGAGTCTGTCTAAGCTACGTCCTGTTTTCAAAAAAGATGGTTCTGTTACAGCGGGGAATGCCTCAGGTATCAATGACGGAGCGGCGGCTGTCTTGGTCATGAGTGCTGAAAAAGCTGAAGAATTGGGACTTCCAGTCATTGCTCGCATTCGTTCGTATGCAAGTGCAGGTTTGGATCCTAAGATTATGGGATGTGGACCGATTTATGCGACTCGCAAAGCTCTTGAAAAAGGCAATTTGACAGTTGATGATCTCGACTTGATTGAGTCAAATGAAGCCTTTGCTGCCCAGGCTTGTGCGGTTGGGAAAACACTTGGTTTCAATACTGATATTGTCAATGTCAATGGTGGCGCGATTGCTCTTGGTCACCCAATTGGAGCTTCAGGTTGCCGTATCCTAGTGACTCTGGTACATGAGATGATGAAACGTGATGCTAAAACTGGTTTAGCTACTCTCTGTATCGGAGGAGGGATGGGAACAGCCCTCATCGTTGAACGTTAGTTATTAGAAAACTGAACGTCATTTCCTCTTTTTCAATATTACGATTACAAAATGAGATATTGATCCGATCTCATAGTTACATACCTTATCAAGTGTCTTTCTCCGAAAGTGCCTGATAAGGTATTTTTGCTTTTCCTAAGACTTTGAGGATAGATTGAATGGCTCTATTCTATAAGCTGGACTTATAGGTCTATAAATAAAGATTAAGTAGACGGATAGGGAAAAAAGGATTATGATAAAAATGTAAGCTCTTACATTTTGTGTTGGTATTTGTTGACGCTGTACTCTGTACTCAAAATAAATCAAGTAGGAGCAAAACAATGAGTAAAACTGTTTTATTAGAGGTTAAGAATGGTCTTGGCTATCTAACAATTAACCGTCCATCGGCTTTGAACGCTTTAAGTTCAGAAGTCTTAAAGGATTTGAATCTCGTTTTAGACCAAATTGAAGCTAGCGAGGACATTCGTGTTGTCATCGTGACTGGTCAAGGGGAAAAAGCATTTGTCGCTGGAGCAGACATTAAAGAGATGGACCAAATGTCTCCAATTCAGGCTCATGAATACATGACCTATGCGAACGACACCTTTACCCGTTTATCTGAATTGACTCAACCAACTATTTCAGTATTGAATGGGTATGCTTTGGGAGGCGGTCTAGAATTAGCTCTTTCAACTGATATCCGAATCGGCTATGACAAGACAATGGTTGGTTTCCCTGAAGTTGGCTTGGGAATCATTCCTGGTTTTGCAGGTACTCAAAGAATGTCTCGTTTGATTGGTACTAGCAAAACAAAGGAATTAATCTTTACTGCTAGAATGGTTAACGGACAAGAAGCATATGATCTTGGAATTCTTAACAAGTTGGTAGCAGCAGAAGAACTATTGCCTGCAGCAGAAGAGCTGGCAGCAGCGATTATGAAAAATGCCCCGCTAGCAGTTGAAAAAGCTAAACATATTATCCAAGTTGGCTCAGAACTCCCTCTGAAAAATGCTATTCGTTTGGAAACAGAAGCGGAAGCTCTTCTCTTCTCAACAGAAGATAAAGTTGAAGGAATGCGCGCTTTTGTTGAAAAACGCAAGGCTGTATTTCAACGTAAATAAGAGAGGAGATAGGTTATGAAAGTTGTAACATTGTCTGAAGCTATTTCCTTGATTCATTCAGGAGATAAAGTTGGTATTTCTGGTTTTCTCGGAGTGGGAGAGCCACTAGAGTTAATTGAGGAACTGGTTCGTCAAAACCAGCAAGATTTGACCTTGGTGTCTGTTGTAACCTCTCAACCCGGTAAGGAAGTTGGAGTTGGTCGACTTTGTGAAAACCATCAGGTTACAAAGTACATTGCAGCCCATGTAGGGACATCCGCTGCTGCTCAGCATGATTATTTCTCGGGAGCCATGAAAGTGGAGTTCACTCCGATGGGAACTGTCGTAGAACGCTTGCATGCTGCGGGCGCTGGCCTTGGAGCAGTCTTAACACCAACAGGTGTAGGAACAATTCTTGAAGATGAACACGAAAAAGTGACTCGAAATGGAAAAGAATATTTGATTTATGATCCATTGAAGATTGATGTTGCCTTGATTAAAGCTACAAAGGCGGATAAGTATGGCAACCTTTATCTGGATGGGACTACTAAAAACATCTCCCTTCAACTCGCTCTAGCAGCTGACACAGTTATTGTTGAGACAAACGAATTGGTTGAAGTCGGAGAAATTGATCCAAATGATATTTACATCCCTGGTATCCTAGTTGACTATGTCGTTCAAGGATTGACACCACAAGAGCATCATCAGATGATGGGAGATCTGTGGACAGAGACAAAGAAACTGCGGGGGTGAAGTAAAATGAAAGCAAAAGAGATTATCGCAAGACGTGTAGCACTTGAATTTAAAGATGGAGATGTGGTCAATCTTGGTTTTGGGATTCCAAATGCCTCTGCTGATTACATTCCTGAAGGTGTAAATGTTATTTTACAGGCAGAAAATGGCGCTCTTCGATTTGGGGAAACACCTACCAAGGACAACTATAATGCCAATTTAGCGAACTCTGGTGGAGCTCCTATTACATTGTTGCCAGGAGCAGCCTTGTTTGATCTACAAACTTCCTTTGCCATTATTCGTGGTGGACACGTGGATGCAACCGTTCTTGGAGCTCTTGAAGTCAGCCAAGATGGAAGCATTGCGAACTGGATTATCCCAGGGAAATTTGCTCCTGGTATGGGTGGCGCAATGGACTTATTGGTAGGAGCTAAGCGCGTAATCGGGGCTATCCAACATACAACTGCTGATGGGGAATCTAAGTTGTTGAAAGAATGTACCTTGCCACTTTCAGCTAAAGGAGTATTGGATCTTGTCATCACAGAATTAGCTGTTTTTGGATTCAAAGATGGTAAATTCCTGTTGAAAGAGCTGGCTCCTGGTGTGACATTAGAAGAAGTTCTTGAAAAAACAGCTGGGGAAGTCATTGTCTCAGAAGACCTAAAAACAATGCCGATTTAAGCAAAAAAAGAGCTATTTTCTACTTAGTGTGTTATGATATAAACTAGATAGTATTGTAAGCGCTTTATATACAACGTTAAAATGAAGTATTCGAAATGTTATTTCGATAAAAAGTCAGTAGACAACTATCAAACACTAGAATAGTTGTCTAATTGACCTACTAAAATAGTGAAGGAAAGCTAGGTGATGGGTAAGTGGATATTATCCAAATGAACTATTTCATCAATATCATAGAATGCGGATGCAACCTTTCCATTGCTGCTAAGAAGATTCACATTAGTCAATCAGCCTTGAGTCAATTTGTGACAAATTTTGAAGCAGCTGAAGGGGTTCAATTATTCAATCGCAAGAATGGAAGATTAGAAAGTTTAACAGAGGCGGGACGCAAAATTTATCGTTATGCGACCGAGATTGTGAATCGACATGAAGAAATGCTTTCCATGATCCATATAGAAGCTCAAAAGCAAAAAGGCACCATTAATTTTGGTATTCCGTCCTTGATTTTACGAGTTTATTTTGCTAGTGCCTTGCCTCATTTTCTGAAAAATAATCCTCATATCCATATCCAGGTTACGGAAGGTGGAGGGAAGGAAATTCGTCAAAAAATGGTTGATGGAGATTTGAATCTCTCTATTCTGATAGAGCCTACGAGCCTGGATGCTAAAAAATATGAACAACATATCATTCAATTGGATGAATACGTTGCTTATATGGATAAGGATCATCCGTTGGCTCAGAAAAGCTTGTTGGAATGGTCTGATATTGCTGGTTATGAATTGGCAACCTTCAACAAAACATTTACGACTTATGATTTAGTGACAGAAAAACTTCGTTCACAACGAATTGAGGCTAAATTTGCTTATCTTTCCTCTACTTGGGACTTCCTAGTTGAATCAACTCATCAGACAGATTTGATTGCCCTTTTGCCAAGGCCGGTTGAATATTTTGTGGATAAAAGTCGTTTTAAGGCGGTTAGATTCAAAGATCCGATTCCATTTAATATTTGGTTTTGTAGACCCTATAAAAACTCCTACAATGAAGTAGAGTCTTATGTGTATGAAGAATTGTTGAAAGATTATTACCAACCGTTTTCTGACAACTAAGATGAGGTGAATGCGATGACCTATAATGACGTGCTGGCGCGAGAATTGAAGGCAGACGTGAAAGTGTTGATTCGGGACTATTTCAAGTCTCATGAGGATGAACAACAGTTCCCTAGAGAATTGCTTTATCAGTTTATTGAGCAATTTGATATCTTTTCCTTGCTTTTAGATAGTCAAGATTCTGTTTTGAGAACCGAGTTTTTAACCTTTATTCGCTTGATTTCAAAAGATTTTCCTGCTTTTTCTGCTGTTCTACTAACTCAGGCATGTTATGGTATCTATCCTATTTTACGATATGGGAGTCAGGAACAAAAATCGCGTTATGTAGAACCATTAGTAAGGGGAGAAATCTTAGCTGGCTTGGGATTTTCTGAAGGAAAATTGATGGACAGCTTGGAGGTTATTGCAACAACTGCAAGGAAAACAGAAACAGGTTGGTCTTTAACTGGGAAGAAGTCAATTGTATCAAATTGCCGCTATGCAGATATTTTGTTAATCTTAGCCAAGGTTCAGGAAGCTAACGGAGAAGATGGATACGGATTTTTCATTGTTGATACGACTCGACCAGGAGTTGCTTTTGGAGATGATATTGCAAAGCCTGGTTTACAGGGTTTGCCTGTGAATTCGGTAACTTTTGATCAGGTCATATTGCCAGAAGATAGTCTGCTAGGATTGACGCTAAATGGGGAAACTCAGTTAAATGATATTATCAAAAAATTACAGCTAGGATTAAGCGCAATCTCTATTGGTATCTCTGAGGGAGCTTTTGAAACAGGTCTGGCTTTTGTAAAGGTCAAAAGAAGATTTGGGAAACCATTAATCGATGCGACAGTCTATCAACATCAATTCGCAGACTTGTATACTAAGCTGTGTGCGGCTGAATCTTACTTTGCTTCCTACAAGGATAGGATGAAGGCGGATTCTCTCTTTGTATCTCAGATAAAACTTTATACGACAAAAGTAGCAATTGAGATTTCTGAGGAAATTATTAGATTAATTGGACCTCTTCAAACCTTGGATGACATCCCCATAGACCGTTATCTAAAGGATGCCAAAACGATTGAAATCTATGGAAAATCTGGGGATTCGATTCGTAAAAGAATAGCAGCCCAATGGATAAAGGAGTAAAGCATGACAGAACTCACCTTACAGGAATATCAATTTCATGATATGAAACTGACATGGCTACGTGGAGCCGATAAATTGACGGATGCAGGGACTCTTTTTGGTCCGGTTCCGAAAGTTGTGTGGTCTCGTTACTACCCAACAAATGATGCTAATATGATGGCGGAATTGACGGATCCTATTTTGATCCAGTACAAGGGTAAAAATTACTTGATAGATGCAAGTTTTGATACAGCAAAATTATCCGATAAACAAAGGCGCACTTCGGAATCTTGTCTGAAAGTAGGGTAGAAGAAAGTTTAGCTCTTTTAGGACTCTCGCCTGAAGACATTGACATCGTGCTGATGACACATATGCACCATGATCATTCTGGTGGCTTGACGTATGTGAATAATCAAGGGAAGCTGGTTTCCAAGTATCCAAACGCCAAGATTATTGTGAATGATGTCGAATGGTATGAGATGAGAAACCCTAATAATCGAACGCGAGGAACTTATCTGAGAGAGAATTGGGAACCGATTCAAGATCAGGTGACGACTTTCTCAGAGTATATCAATGTCATTCCAGAAATCCAAATGATTCACACAAGTGGTCACAGCAATGGCCACAGTATTATCTTGCTCAAACAGGGAAAAGATACGATGATCCACATGGGGGACTTGATGTTATCACATGTTCATCGAAATCCTCTCTGGGTTCCAGCAGTAGATGATTATCCTATGAAATCCATTTTAGCCAAAGAGAAATGGTTGCGTCAGGCTTTTGAGAATCATTACAAGTTTTTCTTTTATCATGATCAATTTTTCGCGGTGGTAGAGTTTGATAAGGAAGGGAAGGAGTTGGTAGATTATGTTCTACGTTCTCGCCCCCCACTTATTCCTTTTACAGATGAGCAGGATCGTAAGCCAGACTTTTTAGGATAGCAGAATATGAGGAGACAAATGTAACATTTTCTTGTTGACGGGGATATTGGTGCACTATGCATCCATTTGCCAACAAGAATCAACAGAAAATAAAAGGAGGACTCATATGTCAATTACAAAACTTTTACAGATTCAATATCCAATTTTCCAAGGGGCCATGGCTCAAATCTCCCACTATCAACTAGCAGCAGCTGTTTCTGAGGCTGGAGGACTAGGAATTATTGCGTCAGGTGGTATGACTGGAGAGCAGTTGCGAGAAGAAATTCGTGAATTGAGAAAGTTGACAGATAAGCCTTTTGGTGTCAACATTATGTTAATGATGAAAAACATCAAGGATATTGTGACTGTTATCATCGAAGAAAAGGTTCCGGTGGTAACTACAGGTGCAGGAACACCTAAGCATATCATGCCTTACTTGAAAGAAGCAGGAATCAAGGTTATTCCAGTTATTGCCAGTGTCAAGCATGCTCAAAAAATGAAAGAATTGGGAGTTGATGCTGTAATCGCTGAGGGTTCAGAAGCTGGTGGGCATATCGGAGAGACCAATACAATGGCTCTTATCCCACAAATCGTTGATGCGGTAACGATTCCAGTCATTGCTGCAGGAGGTGTGGCAGATGGTCGTGGACTTGCTGCTGCTATTGCCCTAGGTGCACAAGGAGTTCAAATGGGAACAGTTTTTCTTGCTTCAGAAGAATGTCCAATTTCTCCAGCCTATAAAGAAGCTATTTTGGCGGCAAGTGATACAGCGACTGCGGTTACAGGTCGCATCGCGGGAGCGCCAGTTCGTTGTATTCGCAATGAGATGACGGATCATTACATTGAATTAGAGCAGAAAGGTACAAATCGAGAGGAACTGGAAGAAATTACGATCGGTTCTCTATCTAAGGCTGTCTATGAAGGTGATACAGTTCATGGTTCAATGATGAGCGGACAAATTGCGGGTTTGGTGAAAGACATCAAACCATGTAAGGCTATTTTAGAATCAATTGTGAAACAGGCGCAAGAGCGCCTACAAGACATTCGACTAGAATTAGGTGAATAATGTAATCTAGGCGGAAGATTCTGCACTGATGTGGAAAAAGGAGAGCGAGGCATTTGCTCTCCTTTTTTATGTATAGTTTCTTTAAGAGCATCTTACGATAATAAAAGCAGTGCTTTCTCTTTAAAGGTCGCTTTTTAAGGGCATTTGTGATATAATAATGCGCAAGAGGTTTAGAATGAAAAAAAATAATTTAACTCCGAATTCTGCGATTCTACTAGGGATTGCAACTTTCGGAACCTTAACAATGCTGATTATTTTTTCACAAAATAATGTTGTAACAATCAGTGTCTTGTTTTTATTTGTACTTCTTTATCTGCTTTTATTTGTCTGGCAAAAAAAACAGTATGAAAAGAGCGAAATTGAACAAATCCAATACGTAAATCATCAAGCTGAAGATAGTTTAAACACGCTGCTCGAACAAATGCCGGTTGGTGTTCTGAAATTAGACCTATCTAGTGGCGAAGTGGAATGGTTTAATCCCTATGCTGAGCTGATTTTAACTACTGAAGAGGGCGAAATTGATGTTGAGTTAATTCAAACCATCATCAAGGCTTCTGTTGGAAATCCTGGTTCGTATGCTACCTTGGGCGAAACACGATATGCTGTTCATATGGACAAGGCTTCGGGTGTTTTGTATTTCTTTGATGTTTCTGGGGAGTACGAAGCAACTGTAGAATTGGTAACTAGCCGTCCAGTCATTGGAGTCATCTCAGTAGATAACTATGATGATTTGGAGGATGCGACATCTGACTCCGATATCAGTCATATCAATAGTTTTGTAGCCAATTTTGTTTCAGAATTTGCTAGTAAGTATGCTATGTTTTCTCGCCGTGTGGGGATGGATCGTTTTTATGTATTCACAGATTTCACGGTACTAGAGGAATTGATGAATGATAAATTCTCCGTTATTGATACTTTCCGAGAAGAATCAAAACAGAGGCAGCTACCCCTAACTTTAAGTATGGGATTTTCTTATGGTGATGGAAACCATGAAGAGATAGGGAAAATTGCCTTGCTCAACTTGAACTTAGCAGAAGTTCGCGGTGGTGACCAGGTGGTGGTCAAGGAAAATAACGAAACCAAGAATCCAGTCTACTTTGGTGGAGGAACTGCTGCGTCTATCAAACGTACTCGTACACGTACCAGAGCCATGATGACAGCCATTTCTGATAAGATTCGAAGTGTTGATCAGGTTTTTGTAGTCGGTCATAAAAATCTAGATATGGATGCTTTGGGCTCTGCTGTTGGTATGCAGTTGTTTGCAAGTAATATTATTGAGAACAGTTATGCTGTCTATGATGCAGACCATATGCCAGCAGATATCGAACGTGCTATTCAGTTCTTGAAGAAGGAAGATGTCACGAAGCTTTTATCTCTTACAGATGCGATGAAGTTAGTTACAAACCGTTCATTATTGATTCTGGTGGATCATTCCAAGACGGCTTTGACTTTGTCAAAAGATTTTTATGATTTGTTCACTCAAACTATTGTTATTGACCATCATAGACGTGATCAGGATTTCCCTGAGAATGCAGTCATCACCTATATTGAAAGTGGAGCAAGTAGTGCCAGTGAGTTGGTCACAGAATTGATTCAGTTCCAAAATTCTAAGAAGAATCGTTTGAGTCGTATGCAGGCCAGTGTTTTGATGGCTGGTATGATGCTGGATACCAAGAATTTCACATCTCGCGTGACGAGCCGAACCTTTGATGTGGCTAGCTATCTGAGAACACGGGGAAGTGACAGTATTGCTATCCAGGAGATTGCTGCGACAGATTTTGAAGAGTACCGTGAGGTAAATGAACTCATTTTACAAGGTCGTAAGTTAGGTTCAGATATCTTGATTGCTCAAGCTAAGGACTCAATGTCTTATGACACAGTTGTTATCAGTAAGGCTGCCGATGCTATGCTGGCTATGTCTGGTATTGAGGCTAGTTTCGTTCTGGCAAAAAATACACAAGGATTTATCTCTATCTCGGCTCGAAGTCGTAGTAAAATCAATGTGCAACGCATTATGGAAGAGTTGGGTGGTGGAGGTCACTTTAATCTAGCTGCCGCGCAAATCGAGGATATGAGTTTGTCGGAAGCAGGAGAAAAATTGACTCAACTAATCTTGGAAGAACTAAAGGAAAAGGAGAAAGAAGAATGAAAGTAATCTTTTTAGCAGATGTTAAAGGAAAAGGAAAAAAAGGCGAAATTAAGGAAGTACCAACTGGCTACGCTCAAAACTTCCTGATTAAAAAGAATTTGGCCAAGGAAGCGACTGCTCAAGCAGTGGGTGAGTTGCGTGGAAAACAAAAATCAGAAGAAAAGGCTCATGCTGAAATGATTGCTGAAGCAAAAGCCATCAAGGCTAAGCTTGAGGCAGAAGAAACAGTTGTAGAGTTTGTTGAAAAGGTTGGACCAGATGGCCGTACATTTGGCTCTATCACTAACAAGAAAATTGCAGAAGAATTGCAAAAGCAGTTTGGTATTAAGATTGACAAACGCAATATTCAAGTGCAAGCACCAATTCGAGCAGTAGGTTTGATTGATGTACCAGTGAAGATCTATCAAGATGTTACAAGTGTCATCAATCTTCGTGTAAAAGAAGGTTAAGTTTACAACTTCTTGACAAGATTGTAAAAGGAAGGAAAGTTGGATGGCAGAAGTAGAGGAACTGCGAGTTCAACCTCAGGATATTTTAGCAGAACAATCTGTTCTGGGGGCTATTTTTATAGATGAGAGTAAGCTCGTTTTTGTCCGAGAATACATTGATTCTCGTGACTTCTTTAAGTATGCTCATCGGTTGATTTTCCAAGCGATGGTAGATTTGTCGGATCGTGGGGAAGCGATTGATGCGACGACGGTTCGAACGATTTTGGATAGCCAAGGGGATCTCCAAAATATTGGTGGCTTGTCTTATCTTGTTGAAATTGTCAACTCAGTACCAACTTCAGCGAATGCGGAATATTATGCTAAAATTGTAGCGGAAAAGGCTATGCTACGTCGCTTGATTTCCAAGTTGACAGAGTCTGTCAACCAAGCCTATGAGGCTTCTAAGCCTGCAGATGAAATCATCGCTCAGGCTGAAAAGGGACTCATTGATGTTAGCGAAAACGCCAATCGTAGTGGGTTCAAGAACATCCGAGATATTCTAAATATCAACTTTGGGAACCTAGAAGTTCGGTCACAACAAACAACGGATATCACTGGTATTGCAACGGGTTACCGTGATTTGGACCATATGACGACAGGTCTCCATGAGGAGGAATTAATTATTCTAGCGGCGCGACCAGCAGTTGGTAAGACGGCCTTTGCTTTGAACATTGCTCAGAACATTGGGACTAAGTTGGACAAGACGGTTGCTATCTTTTCGCTGGAAATGGGTGCGGAAAGTCTAGTAGACCGTATGTTGGCGGCCGAAGGCTTGGTGGAGTCCCATTCTATCCGTACGGGTCAATTGACTGATGAGGAGTGGCAAAAATATACCATTGCTCAAGGGAACCTAGCCAACGCGAGTATCTATATCGATGATACACCAGGGATTCGGATCACGGAAATTCGTTCGCGTTCACGTAAACTGGCTCAAGAAACAGGCAATCTAGGCTTGATTTTGATCGACTACCTACAGCTTATCACAGGTACTGGTCGTGAGAACCGCCAACAAGAAGTCTCTGAAATTTCTCGTCAGTTAAAAATTCTAGCTAAGGAGCTAAAGGTTCCAGTCATTGCTCTTAGTCAGTTATCTCGTGGAGTGGAACAGCGTCAGGATAAGAGACCAGTCTTGTCTGATATTCGTGAATCGGGTTCTATCGAGCAGGATGCGGATATCGTAGCCTTTCTGTACCGTGACGACTACTACGATCGTGCGGGTGAAGAAGAGGAAGGAATTCCAAATAACAAGGTTGAGGTTATCATCGAGAAAAACCGTAGTGGAGCTCGTGGAACGGTGGAATTGATTTTCCAAAAAGAATACAATAAATTTTCAAGTATCTCAAAGAGGGAGGCATAAGATGTCAGATGCATTTACAGATGTAGCCAAGATGAAAAAAATCAAAGAAGAAATCAAGGCACATGAGGGACAAGTCGTTGAAATGACTTTGGAGAATGGCCGTAAGCGCCAAAAAAACAGACTAGGTAAGTTAATTGAGGTTTATCCATCTTTATTTATCGTTGAATTTGGGGATGTTGAGGGAGACAAACAAGCCAATGTCTACGTTGAATCCTTCACCTACTCAGATATCTTGACAGAAAAGAACTTGATTCGCTATCTAGACTAAGAATCCTAAAATGAAGTGAGCTTTACTCACTTTTTTCTTTTTCTCCCGAATAGTATAAACGAGGGGAACCTCGGAAATTTATATTATTAAGGAGAATGAATGACGTTTTTAAAATCAGGAGTTAAGAAGAGTAGATGTACTCAGTTGAGTGTAGGGCTGGCTACTTTGTTTGTTACAAGTACCTTTTTGTTTGGTGGGGAATCAGTTCAGGCCGACAGTGTAGCGCGTGGAGATGACTATCCGCTTCACTACAAAAATGGTAGTGTTGAAATCGATCAGTGGCGGATGTATTCTCGCCAGTGTACCTCTTTTGCGGCCTTTCGTTTGAGTAGTGTAAATGGCTTTGAGATTCCTCCTGCCTACGGAAATGCGAATGAATGGGGACATCGTGCAAGGCGAGAAGGCTACCGTGTGGATACTAAGCCAGAAGTTGGGGCTATTGCTTGGTCGACAGAAGGATATTATGGGCACGTGGCCTGGGTATCAAATGTATCAGGGGATACGATTGAAATCGAAGAGTATAACTATGGGGTTCGAGAAAAGTATAACCGTCGAAAAGTCAAGGCTAGTTCGATGACGGGTTTTATTCATTTCAAGGATTTATCCGCTAGCCATGGTGCGAGTGAGGGTGCTCGTAGCTCAGAGCTTCCGTCCAGTGGGACAATAGTGTTCACGGGGAAATTGCCAATTATGGACCAGCCAGCAAGCACAGGACAAGTTATTGACTACTATTATGCTGGTGAGAGTGTGAGTTATGATCAAGTTCTTGAAAAGGATGGTTATAAGTGGCTCGGTTATTTGTCTTATAGCGGTTCTAGAAGATATGTGCAGTATGCAGAGCTAAGCAATACAGAAAAAGGCTGGAAAAAAGAAGGAGGGAGTTGGAATTACCGTGAGAACGGGAAACTCGCAACTGGTTGGAAGAAAATAAATGGCAGTTGGTATCACTTTAAAGACAATGGAACCATGTCAACAGGTTGGGTGAAGGATGGTTTGCATTGGTACTATCTAAAGGCATCAGGGGAGATGCAGACAGGATGGCTAAAGGAAAATGGAACATGGTATTATTTGGAGAGTTCAGGGGCTATGAAGTCTAGCCAGTGGTTCCAAGTAGGAGGAAAGTATTACTACGTCAATGCTTCAGGGGCTTTAGCAGTGAATACCACTGTGGATGGCTATCGAGTGGATAGTAACGGAGCTAGAATCTAGAAAGAATATAAAAAAGAGGGCTTCACTACCATTTGCCTATTCTTTCCGATGGTATTTTTCCCTGCTTTCCTTTATAATGGGTGTATGGACAAGAAAAAATTATTATTAATTGATGGATCTTCAGTTGCTTTTCGAGCTTTTTTTGCGCTCTATCAGCAGTTGGATCGTTTTAAAAATGCTAATGGCCTTCATACCAATGCAATCTATGGCTTTCAACTCATGTTGAATCACGTCTTGGAGCGTGTTGAGCCCAGTCATGTTTTGGTAGCTTTTGATGCAGGTAAGACGACTTTCCGTACAGAGATGTATGCAGACTACAAGGGTGGTCGTGCTAAAACTCCAGATGAGTTTCGTGAGCAATTTCCCTTCATTCGTGAGTTGCTAGATCATCTTGGGATTCGCCACTATGAGTTGGCCCAGTATGAAGCAGATGATATCATCGGGACCCTAGGTCGCTTGGCTGAGAAGGATTCTTTTGAAGTGACTATTGTCAGCGGAGACAAGGACTTGATCCAGTTGACGGATGAGCATACGGTGGTCGAGATTTCCAAGAAAGGTGTGGCTGAGTTTGAGGCCTTTACGCCAGACTATCTCATGGAAAAGATGGGCCTCACACCAGCTCAGTTCATTGATCTTAAGGCTCTTATGGGGGATAAGTCTGATAATATCCCTGGTGTCACTAAGATCGGTGAAAAGACGGGTATCAAGCTCTTGCTAGAACACGGTTCGTTAGAGGGTATTTATGAAAATATCGATGGGATGAAGGCTTCTAAGATGAAGGAAAATCTCATCAATGACAAGGAACAAGCCTTCCTGTCTAAAACCTTGGCGACCATTGAGACTCAGGCACCGATTGAGATTGGCCTTGATGATTTGCTTTATAGTGGACCAGATGTGGAAAATCTCGGGAAATTCTACGATGAGATGGGCTTCAAACAGCTCAAGCAAGCTTTAAATGTGTCATCAACGGATGCGCCTGAAAGTTTGGATTTCACTATCGTTGACCAAGTCAGTCAAGACATGCTGAGCGCCAACTCTATCTTCCACTTTGAGCTTTTTGGTGAGAATTACCATACAGATGACTTGGTTGGTTTTGCCTGGTCCTGTGGGGATAAACTTTACGCTACAGACAAACTTGAGCTCTTGCAGGAGCCGATTCTCAAGAATTTTCTAGAAAAAACACCTCTGAAAGTGTATGACTTTAAGAAAGCGAAGGTTCTTTTAAATCGTTTGGGCTTGAATTTGCAGGCCCCTGCTTTTGACAGTCGTTTGGCCAAATACCTCCTCTCTACTGTCGAGAACAATGAAATTTCAACCATTGCGAATCTCTATGGCCAGACTTATTTGGCTGATGATGAGACCTTCTACGGTAAGGGGGTCAAGAAAGCTATCCCTGAGAGAGAGAAATTCTTGGAGCACTTGACTCGCAAGGTTGCTGTATTGGTTGAGACGGAGCCTGTTTTGCTTGAAAAACTCAGTGAACACGGGCAGTTAGATCTTCTCTATGACATGGAGCAACCTCTGGCTTTTGTCCTTGCCAAGATGGAAATTGCTGGAATCAAGGTTAAAAAAGAAACCCTACTTGAGATGCAAGCTGAAAATGAGATTGTCATTGAGCGACTCACCCAAGAGATTTATGAGCTGGCTGGTGAGGAATTTAATATCAACTCACCTAAACAGTTGGGCGTACTTCTCTTTGAAAAACTGGGACTTCCTCTAGAATACACCAAGAAAACCAAGACAGGTTACTCGACAGCAGTGGATGTGCTGGAGCGTCTGGCTCCTATTGCACCGATTGTCAAAAAAATTCTAGACTACCGTCAGATTGCTAAGATTCAATCGACTTACGTGGTTGGCTTGCAGGATTGGATTTTAGATGATGGCAAGATCCACACGCGCTATGTGCAAGATTTGACTCAGACTGGGCGTTTGTCTAGTGTAGATCCAAACTTGCAAAATATCCCTGTTCGCTTGGAACAAGGTCGCCTCATTCGTAAGGCTTTTGTGCCAGAGTGGGAGGATAGTGTCCTTCTTAGCTCCGACTATTCACAGATTGAGTTGCGCGTTTTGGCGCATATCTCTAAGGATGAGCACTTAATCAAGGCCTTCCAAGAGGGAGCAGATATCCATACTTCGACAGCTATGCGTGTCTTTGAAATTGAACGTCCTGAGGATGTGACGCCAAACGACCGTCGCAATGCCAAGGCTGTCAACTTTGGAGTGGTTTACGGGATTTCAGATTTTGGTTTGGCGAACAATCTTGGTATTAGTCGTAAGAAGGCCAAAGCCTACATTGATACCTACTTTGAGCGTTTTCCTGGGATTAAAAACTATATGGAAGAAGTGGTACGTGAAGCGCGTGACAAGGGATATGTAGAGACCCTCTTCAAGCGTCGTCGAGAGCTACCAGATATAAATTCGCGCAACTTTAACATTCGTGGTTTTGCAGAGCGAACTGCCATTAACTCCCCTATTCAGGGTTCGGCAGCAGATATTCTCAAAATTGCTATGATTCAGCTAGACAAAGCTCTGGTTGAGGGTGGTTATCAGACCAAGATGCTCTTGCAAGTGCATGATGAAATCGTCCTTGAGGTTCCGAAATCAGAACTAGCAGCTGTCAAAGTACTAGTGAAACAAACCATGGAAGAAGCCATCCAGCTTAGTGTCCCACTCATTGCTGATGAGAATGAAGGGGCAACCTGGTACGAGGCTAAATAAGAAAGCTATGATAGAGTTTGAAGCATTTGTCTTCAAACTCTTTTTCATAGTTTTCTGTAAGCAGTTTCCTTGACTTTTCCTTGCATTTGCGTTACTATATTCCATATAAGATATGGGAGTCTGTGTACAGTCTGAGAGGAAGTGTTAAACTTCGACCGCACCTGATCTGGGTAATGCCAGCGTAGGGAACGATACTTAGCCGAATTCTGCACCTTTTCCATATATGGCAAAGGTTTTTCTTTTTGTTCAAAAGGAAAGCCGAGAAGAGGAGGATTTTATGAAAGCAAGCATTGCCTTGCAAGTCTTGCCCCTATCACAGGGGATTGATCGAATTGCTATTATCGATCAAGTGATTGCTTATCTGCAAGCTCAGTCCGTGACTATGGTGGTGACACCCTTTGAAACGGTCTTGGAAGGGGAGTTGGATGAGCTCATGCGCATTCTCAAAGAAGCGCTTGAAGTGGCCGGGCAGGAGGCAGATAATGTCTTTGCCAATGTCAAAATAAATGTAGGAGAGATTTTAAGTATTGATGACAAACTTGAAAAGTATACTGAGACGACACATTAGTCTATTGGGTTTTCTAGGAGTCTTGTCAATCTGGCAGTTAGCGGGCATATTCAAACTTTTACCCAAGTTTATCCTGCCAACTCCTCTTGAGATTCTCCAGTCCTTTGTTCGTGACAGAGAATTTCTCTGGTACCATAGCTGGGCGACCTTGAGAGTGGCTTTACTAGGTCTAGTTCTAGGAGTCTTGATTGCCTGTCTTATGGCGGTGCTCATGGATAGTCTGACTTGGCTCAATGACTTGATTTATCCTATGATGGTGGTTGTTCAGACCATTCCGACCATTGCCATAGCGCCTATCTTGGTCTTGTGGCTAGGCTATGGGATTTTGCCCAAGATTGTCTTGATTATCCTGACGACAACCTTCCCTATCATCGTCAGTATTTTGGATGGATTTAGGCATTGTGATAAGGATATGCTAACCTTGTTTAGTCTGATGCGTGCAAATCCTTGGCAAATCCTGTGGCATTTTAAAATCCCTGTCAGTCTGCCTTACTTTTATGCAGGTCTGAGGGTCAGTGTCTCCTACGCCTTTATCACAACCGTGGTGTCTGAGTGGTTGGGAGGTTTTGAAGGTCTTGGTGTTTATATGATTCAGTCCAAGAAACTGTTTCAGTATGATACCATGTTTGCGATTATTATTCTGGTGTCGATTATCAGTCTTTTGGGTATGAAACTGGTCGATATCAGTGAAAAATATGTGATTAAATGGAAACGTACTTAAAATAGAGCGTTTTTGAAAAAGAAAAGAGGAAATGAAAATGAAGAAAACATGGAAAGTGTTTTTAACGCTTGTAACAGCTTTTGTAGCTGTCGTGCTGGTGGCCTGTGGCCAAGGAACTGCTTCTAAGGACAACAAAGAAGCAGAAGTTAAGAAGATTGACTTTATCCTAGACTGGACGCCAAATACCAACCACACAGGACTTTATGTGGCTAAGGAGAAAGGCTATTTCAAGGAAGCTGGAGTGGATGTTGACTTGAAATTGCCGCCTGAAGAAAGCTCATCTGACTTGGTAATCAATGGCAAGGCACCATTTGCTATCTATTTCCAAGACTACATGGCTAAGAAATTGGAAAAAGGGGCAGGTATCACTGCCGTAGCAGCGATCGTTGAGCACAATACATCTGGAATCATCTCTCGTAAATCTGATAATGTAACCAGTCCAAAAGACTTGGTTGGCAAGAAATACGGAACCTGGAATGACCCAACGGAGCTTGCTATGTTGAAAACCTTGGTAGAATCACAAGGCGGAGACTTTGAGAAGGTCGAAAAAGTACCAAACAACGACTCAAACTCGATTACACCGATTGCCAATGGCGTCTTTGACACCGCTTGGATTTACTACGGTTGGGATGGTATCCTTGCCAAATCGCAAGGCGTAGATGCTAACTTCATGTACTTGAAAGACTATGTCAAGGAGTTTGACTACTACTCACCCGTTATCATCGCAAACAATGACTATCTAAAAGACAACAAGGAAGAAGCTCGTAAAGTCATCCAAGCCATCAAAAAAGGCTACCAATATGCCATGGAGCATCCAGAAGAGGCTGCAGATATCCTCATCAAGAATGCACCTGAACTCAAGGAAAAACGTGACTTTGTCATCGAATCTCAAAAATACTTGTCAAAAGAATATGCAAGCGACAAGGAAAAATGGGGACAATTTGACGCTGAACGTTGGAATGCCTTCTACAAATGGGATAAAGAAAATGGTATCCTTAAAGAAGACTTGACAGACAAAGGTTTCACTAATGAATTTGTAAAATAATGACAGAAATTAGACTAGAACACGTCAGCTATGCCTATGGCGATGAAAAGATTTTAGAAGATATCAACCTGCAGGTGGCTTCGGGTGAAGTGGTTTCTATCCTAGGTCCAAGTGGTGTAGGAAAGACCACCCTCTTTAACCTAATCGCTGGAATTTTAGAAGTCCAGTCTGGGCGAATTGTCCTTGATGGCGAGGAAAATCCCAAGGGGCGCGTGAGTTATATGTTGCAAAAGGATCTCCTCTTGGAGCACAAGACGGTTCTTGGCAATATCATCCTGCCCCTCTTGATTCAAAAGGTGGATAAAGCAGAGGCTATTGCCCGAGCGGATGATATCCTTGCGACCTTCCAGTTGACTGCTGTACGGGACAAGTATCCTCACGAACTCAGCGGAGGGATGCGCCAGCGTGTAGCCTTGCTTCGGACCTACCTTTTCGGGCACAAGCTCTTTCTTCTAGACGAGGCCTTTAGTGCCTTGGATGAAATGACTAAGATGGAGCTCCATGCTTGGTATCTGGAGATTCACAAACAGTTGCAACTGACAACCTTGATCATCACACATAGTATTGAGGAAGCCCTCAATCTCAGTGACCGCATCTATATCCTAAAAAATCGGCCTGGACAGATCGTTTCTGAAGTCAAACTAGATTGGTCTGAAGATGAGGACAAGGAAGTTCAAAAGATTGCCTACAAACGTCAAATCTTGGCAGAATTAGGCTTAGATAAGTAGAAAAATAGGGAGTTGGTGAAGATTATCCTTTACCAGCGCTCTTTTTCTTTTAAAAATGAGAAAATTTCGGTATAATAGTCAAAGATAGTCAAGGTTCAAAGAAGGAGTTTGATTTACTATGAGATTTAAAAATACATCAGATCATATCGAAGCCTATATCAAGGCAATTTTAGACCAAGCTGGTATCGTGGAATTGCAGCGGAGCCAGTTGGCAGATACCTTTCAGGTTGTGCCAAGTCAGATCAACTATGTCATTAAGACACGTTTTACTGAAAGCAGAGGTTACTTAGTTGAGAGTAAGCGTGGTGGCGGAGGCTACATTCGCATCGGACGGATTGAGTTTTCCAATCATCATGAGATGCTCCGCGATTTGCTTTACTCGATTGGTGAGCGAGTTAGTCAGGAGATTTATGAGGATATTCTCCAGCTTTTGGTGGAGCAGGACTTGATGACCAAGCAGGAGATGACCTTACTGACTTCTGTAGCAACAGATCGTGTTCTAGGGGAGGAATCCTCAGTTGTCCGTGCCAATATGCTCCGACAGCTATTACAAGAGGTAGATAGAAAAGAGAAGTAAGATGAATTATTCAAAAGCGTTGAATGAATGTATCGAAAGTGCCTACATGGTTGCGGGCCATTTTGGAGCTCGATATCTAGAGTCTTGGCATTTGTTAATTGCCATGTCCAATCACAGTTACAGTGTGGCAGGTGCGACTCTAAATGATTATCCTTATGAAATGGACCGTTTAGAAGAGGTTGCGTTAGAACTGACTGAAACGGACTATAGCCAAGACGAAACCTTTACGGAATTGCCTTTTTCCCATCGTTTGGAGGTTCTCTTTGCAGAAGCAGAGTATGTGGCCTCAGTGGTCCATACTAAGGTGCTAGGGACAGAGCATGTCCTCTATGCGATTTTGCATGATGGCAATGCCTTGGCAACTCGTATCTTGGAGAGAGCAGGCTTTTCTTATGAAGACCAGAAAGATCAGGTCAGAATTGCTGCTCTTCGTCGCAATCTAGAAGAGCGTGCTGGATGGACAAGAGAAGACCTTAAGGCATTGCGTCAGCGCCACCGTACCGTGGCAGATAAGCAAAATTCCATGGCCAATATGATGGGCATGCCTCAGAATCCAAGTGGCGGTCTAGAGGACTACACGCATGACCTGACAGAGCAAGCGCGCTCTGGCAAGTTAGAGCCAGTTATCGGTCGTGACAAGGAAATCTCACGTATGATTCAGATTTTGAGTCGGAAGACCAAGAACAATCCTGTCTTGGTTGGAGATGCTGGTGTCGGGAAAACAGCTCTGGCTCTTGGACTTGCCCAGCGTATTGCTAGTGGGGATGTACCTGCGGAAATGGGCAAGATGCGCGTTTTGGAGCTTGATTTGATGAATGTTGTTGCGGGAACACGTTTCCGTGGAGATTTTGAAGAACGCATGAACAACATTATCAAGGATATCGAGGAAGATGGTAAGGTAATCCTCTTTATCGATGAACTCCACACCATCATGGGTTCTGGAAGTGGTATTGACTCTACTCTGGATGCGGCCAATATCTTGAAGCCAGCCTTGGCTCGTGGAACTTTGAGAACGGTTGGTGCAACCACTCAGGAAGAATACCAAAAACACATCGAAAAAGACGCAGCTCTTTCTCGTCGTTTTGCCAAAGTGACCATTGAAGAGCCAAGTTTAGCTGACAGCATGACCATTTTGCAAGGTTTGAAGGCTACCTATGAGAAACACCACCGTGTGCAAATCACAGATGAAGCTGTCGAAACAGCTGTTAAGATGGCGCATCGTTACTTGACTAGTCGTCACTTGCCAGACTCTGCTATCGATCTATTGGATGAGGCGGCAGCAACAGTGCAAAACAAATCCAAGCATGTGAGAATGGACGAATCGGACTTGAGTCCAGCTGACAAGGCCTTGATGGATGGCAAGTGGAAACAAGCAGGCCAGCTAATCGCAAAAGAACAAGAATTGCCTGTCTATAAAGACTTGGTGACAGAATCCGATATTTTGACCACCTTGAGTCGCTTGTCAGGTATCCCAGTCCAAAAGCTGACGCAAACAGATGCTAAGAAGTACCTGAACTTGGAAGCAGAACTGCATAAACGCGTCATCGGACAAGATCAAGCTGTTTCAAGTATTAGCCGTGCCATTCGCCGTAATCAGTCAGGTATTCGTAGTCACAAGCGTCCGATTGGTTCCTTTATGTTCCTAGGGCCGACAGGAGTCGGTAAGACCGAATTGGCCAAGGCTCTGGCAGAAGTCCTCTTTGATGACGAATCAGCCCTTATTCGCTTTGATATGAGTGAGTATATGGAGAAATTTGCGGCTAGCCGTCTCAATGGAGCTCCTCCGGGTTATGTGGGCTACGAAGAAGGTGGGGAGTTGACTGAGAAGGTTCGCAACAAACCATACTCCGTTCTTCTATTTGACGAGGTAGAAAAGGCCCACCCAGATATCTTTAATGTTCTCTTGCAGGTTCTGGACGACGGCGTCTTGACAGATAGCAAGGGGCGCAAGGTTGATTTTTCAAATACCATTATCATCATGACGTCAAACCTTGGTGCGACGGCTCTTCGTGATGACAAGACGGTCGGCTTTGGGGCCAAGGACATTCGTTTTGACCAGGAAAATATGGAAAAACGAATCTTTGAAGAGTTGAAAAAAGCTTATCGACCAGAGTTTATCAACCGTATTGATGAAAAGTTGGTCTTCCATAGCTTAGATAGCGAACACATGCAGGAAATTGTCAAGATTATGGTGAAACCATTGATTGCTAGCCTCGCTGAGAAGGGCATCGACTTGAAACTGCAAGCTTCAGCGTTGAAGTTACTAGCAAGTCAAGGATATGATCCAGAAATGGGAGCTCGCCCACTTCGCAGAACCCTGCAAACAGAAGTGGAAGACAAGCTAGCAGAACTCCTTCTCAAGGGAGAACTAGTAGCAGGCAAGACCCTCAAGATAGGTGTTAAAGCTGGTCAATTAAAATTTGATATTGCTTAAAAATGGAGAGTCAGGAGCAATCCTGATTCTTTTTTTTGCTACTTTTTTATAAAAAATGATAAAAAACTATTGACAAAACAAAAATATAGTATATAATAAAAACATAGAAAATAAAAATATCAAAAATTATAAAAAGGTAAAACGTTTATGAAAAAGAAAACAGCAGTGGTATTTGGGACCTTTGCCCCTCTCCATCAAGGGCATATCGATCTGATTCAGCGAGCGAAGCGTCAGTGTGACCAGGTCTGGGTAGTCGTTTCAGGCTACGAGGGAGACCGAGGGGAGCAGGTAGGTTTAAGTCTTCAAAAACGATTTCGCTATATCCGAGAGGCTTTTTGTGATGACGAATTGACCTCTGTCTGCAAGCTGGATGAGACCAACCTTCCCCGTTACCCTATGGGCTGGCAGGAGTGGTTGGACCAGATGTTAGCAGAGATTTCCTATGATGAAAACCAGCAAGAACTGACTTTTTTTGTAGGAGAAGCAGACTACCAGCAAGAGCTAGCTAAACGTGGATTTGGCACCGTCTTGAAAGAAAGAAAGTTTGGTATCTCAGCGACTATGATTCGAGAAAATCCAAGCAAATATTGGAAATACATCGCTCAACCCTTCCGTCGTCAGTTTACCAAGAAAGTGTTGATTATGGGAAGTGCTAGCAATGGGAAGACCACTCTGGCCAAGGATTTGGCAAGGTATTACGATGCACCCGTTAGTCTGGAATACGCGCGTGAGTACCAGATCAAAAACAATGTCCGCGACGATGAATTGACTCCAAAGGATTACTACTATCTCCTGTTGGGACAGTATGACCAGACCTCCAAGTTAATCGATAGCAATGCCAATCGAGGTCTAGTGATAGCCGATACCAATTCATTGGTAACCAAGGGTTACTATGACTATTACATGGAGACTGAGGACCAAGGGGACTTATCAGGAGAAACCTTTGACAATCTCTTTGTTTCAATCTTGGCCAAGGAAAAATGGGACTTGATTCTCTTCGTGCAACCTGTCGGTTCCTATGTCAATGACGGATTTAGAGATATGACCATGGCAGAAGACCATATTCGCTACAGTTTTTCCCAGCATTTGGATCAGATGAGGGAGCGATACTTAACCAACATTCCACTAGTTTATCTAGCAGAGGATTATCTAGGCAATTATGAAGCAGCCAAAGTGGCTATTGATGCCATTTACCAAGCAGATTAGGAGAAAAATATGAAAAAACTAACTGAAAAAATCACACAATTTATCGAAAACTTTAAAAATGTCCATGCTGAAGCTCGCAAGATCGGTTTTGCAGGAATCATGCGCCTGCTATGGAAAGATCTCTTTGTCGGCCGTAGCCTTTTCCAGTGGTTGTATCTCATCGCCCTGTCAAGTGTTCCCTTGATTTTAGAGTTCACACAAAATACGGAAAGTCATGACTGGTTGAGCTTGTTTGCATCTTGGACTGGGATTGTCTGTGTTATCTTGGTAGCAGAAGGGCGTGCAAGCAATTATCTCTTTGGGGCTATTAACTCGGCTATCTATTTGATTTTGGCCATGAATGCGACTTTTTATGGCGAAGTCTTGACGACCGTTTACTTCTTTGTCATGCAGCCGATTGGTCTCTATGCTTGGTTGTCCAATCGTATCAATGAACAGGAAAAACCAGAAGAATCCCACTTTGAAGCTAAGAAATTATCTGTTCTTGACTGGCTCAAGTACTTGGCCTTGACTGCCATTATCTGGATTGGTATGGGCTTGGCTTACCAAAGTATCAATAGCGCTCGTCCTTTCCGTGATAGTGTAACCGATGCGACCAATGGTGTTGGTCAGCTCTTGATGACACGTCTTTACCGCGAGCAATGGATTTTCTGGATTGCAACCAATCTCTTTAGTATTTATCTCTGGTGGGGTGAAAATATCCACATCCAAGGGATGTACTGGGTTTACACACTCAACAGTCTAGTGGGTTGGTACCAATGGACCAAGGCAGTTCGAAAGGAGGCATAAGATGGCAGACATAAAGATTCCAGAAGGGATGACGGAAAAAGAATATTATGAAATCCATGCCAGTCAGGAGGAGTTTTTAGACTGGTACTACAAGCAGGAACTCCCTCAATATGAAAAACCAAGTGTGACAGTGGATATGGTAGCCTACTGCTTTGTCGAAGGAAAGATCAAGCTCTTACTAATCCGTCGCAAGGCCCACCCTTATCAAAACTGTTTGGCTCTGGTTGGAGGCTTTATGGACAAGGGAGAAGATGCTGCACATGCCTGTCAGCGCGAGGTGAGAGAAGAAGTCAATCTCGATCTACCTTTGGAGAAAATCGAGCAATTAATGACAGTATCGACTCCCGAGCGTGATCCACGGGGGTGGACAGTGACCATTGCCCACTTAGTGTACCTACCTAGTCGTGCATTAGACCTCGTTCAGGCTGGAGACGATGCTAAGGATGTCGTTTTCGTAGATGTCGACTTTCAGACGGGCAAATGCTACCTAGATGGAGTCGAGCTGGAGGAGCAAGTCTTCGCCTTTGACCATTATGCCATTATCCAAGAATCCATCAAACGAATTCAAGGCCGTCTTGACTGGAATCCGACCTTCCTCTATCTGCTGGAGGAGGAGTTCACCGTTTACGAAGGAACTGAACTAGTCAATCTCATCAATCCCGGTCACCCAATCGTCAGCAATAACTTTCTCGTAAAATACGGCGAATATGTAGAAGAAGTCGGACTCAAACGAGTACCCAAAAAGAAACCAAGAAAAACCTATCGATTGAAATAAAAAGTGAGGTCGGGAACTTTTCCCGACCTCTTTATCTACCATCATGAGATGGCTTTCTGTTGCGACTGTATTAGTGGTGGCTGTCTTTCTTAGGATTACTCAATATGTGAGTAAAGAAGTCTTTGTATCGATACTTGAGATAGTTCTCATGTAAAAATAACAAGGCGATATAGACAATCATAAAGATTGCAGTCAGATAGAAGACATCAAATGCAGTTCGCGCATAGTAAGTGGCTGATTGATAAGAGCCAATAGCTCCCAAAATCAACCAAGGAAGATACTTGTAATACTTATTTAGCATAAGAGCATACCTCCTATATTCTATTTCAATGTTATTATATTCCTTTATCTAATGCAATGCAAGCGATTACACAAAGGTGATGTAAAAAATAGGACTCTAATTTTAAAAATTTTCTATTTTTTCGTTTCAATTACGAATAGAAATAGTAGAGAGAAATTTTTTAAAATAGTTTCTCTAAATAGTTGACAGATTCAAAGCCTAATGTTACAATTATATTACAAAAAGATTTCTTAACATTTCAAAAATGTTACAAAGGAGTAGAAAAATGAAAAAGAAAACCTATATCAAATTGATGGCAGCGACTGTATTGGCTTCTACCTTGCTACTGGGAGCTTGTGGAAATAAAAACGAAACCACTCAAACTAGTAGCTCTGCAAAAACAAGTCAATCATCAAGTTCTAAAGCAGCTTCTTCTAGCAAAGAAAGCAAGACCCAAAAATCTTCAAGCTCAGCTTCATCTGAAAAGGCTCAGGCATCTTCTGGTCAGTCTTCTACAACAGCAGATCAGTCACAAGCGAAACCAGCCCCTGAATCAAGACAAGAACAAGCAGCTCCTAGTCAACAAGCCCCTTCTCAGGCACCTTCAACTCAGCAAGGCTCTCAAGACCAGTCTAACCAGTCAAGCTATGATCCAACAACTGACCGCAAACTTCAAGACAAGCAAGCAGAACACAACAAATGCTACAAGGGTGTTTTAACCATGGTTGATGGTGATTTCTCAGCAGCTGCAGGCAACTGGAAGGGAGCAAATGGCGAAACTATTACGGTTTCATCAGGGGGGCAATTTACAGTAGAAACTGCAGATGGAAAGAAAGAAAACTATTCTATCAGAGGCTACTCTTACACTCTTGATGATGGTAAGTATAATGCCAAAATCGGTGGAGGAAAAATCATCCAAATTACAACAGGTGCGGATGGTAAAGTTTTAAGCGTTGCCTTGATTCAATAATAGTATCTAGGATTTCCTAGGATAAAAAAACCGTAAACTCAAGCGAGTTACGGTTTTTTGTGTATTATGCTTTGTCTAATTGCAAGAGGGCTTCAATCTCTGCTAGGGTGTTAGCTTGTGAAATGGCTCCACGAAGTTTGGCAGCGCCTGATGTTCCTCGGAGATAGTGCGGAGCGAGGCCGCGGAATTCACGAACAGCTACGTTTTCTCCTTTGAGGTTAATCAAGCGTTTCAAGTGCTCGTAGGCGATTTTCATCTTGTCTTCAAATGTCAAGTCAGGGAGAATTTCTCCTGTTTCAAAGTAGTGGTTGATCTGGTTGAAGAGATAGGGGTTCCCCATGGCTGCGCGACCAATCATGACAGCGTCAGCCCCGACTTCTTCGATACGCTGTTTAGCTTCTTGTACCGTACGGATATCACCATTTGCGATAAATGGAATCTTGGTCAGAGCTTGAGCAACCTTGTGAAGAGTCTCAAGGTCTGCGTGACCTGTGTACATCTGTTCGCGGGTACGGCCATGCATGGCAAGGGCAGACACACCTGCAGCCTCAGCTGCGAGGGCATTCTCCACGGCTAGGGATGGATCAGACCAGCCGGTGCGCATTTTGACAGTGAGGGGGATATCAAGGACAGATTGGACCTTGTTGATAATAGAGTAGATCTTGTCTGGATCCTTGAGCCACATAGCGCCAGCTTCGTTCTTCACGATTTTGTTAACTGGGCAGCCCATGTTGATATCAACGATATCAGTCTTGGTATTTTCCTGGATGAATTCTGCTGCGCGTGCTAGGCTATCTTCATCGCTACCAAAAAGTTGGATAGAAACAGGGTTCTCTCCTTCATCGATATGAAGCATATGCAGGGTTTTTTCATTGTTGTATTGGATTCCCTTGTCAGAGACCATTTCCATCACAACGAGCCCCGCTCCGAGCTCTTTTGCGATGGTACGAAAGGCTGAGTTTGTCACGCCAGCCATGGGTGCTAAAACAGTACGATTGGGAATCTCAACATTGCCAATCATAAAAGGTGTATTAAGATTTGTCACGAATGAGTTCCTCCAGGTCGTTTTCATCAAAGTTATAAGTTGTTTGGCAGAATTGACAAGTAATTTCTGCCCCGTGGTCTTCCTCTTTCATTTCCTCTAGGTCTGAAGTTGGAAGGCTGGCAAGAGCGTCCAAAAAGCGATCTTTGCTGCAGTCACATTGGAAACGGATTTCTTCTTCAGATAGGCGTTTGTAGGATTCGTCACCGTAGATAGCTTTGAGGAGTGATTCGATATGGTCGTCGCTTTCCAGAAGTGTTGAGATGGCTGGCATTTCTTGGATGCGTTTCTCAAAGCGAGCAATTTCCTCTTCCTTGGCTCCTGGCAAAACTTGGAGAAGAAAACCACCTGCAACTTCGACCTTGTCGTCTTTGTCTAAAAGAACATTGAGGCCAACTGCTGAAGGCGTTTGTTGACTTTCTGTAAGATAGAAAGCTAGATCTTCACCGATTTCTCCAGAGATAAGAGGCGTCATGGAATTATAGGGATTTCCAGTGCCATAGTCTGTAATCACTAGAAATTGACCGTTTCCGACAAAAGGTCCAACGAGGACTTCTCCAGTTGCAGTCTTTTTGATGTCAACACCTGGATTTTGAACGTAGCCTTTGACGTTTCCCTTGGTATCTGCGACCGTGATGATGGCACCGAGAGAGCTTGTTCCAAGAACTTTAACTGTTAGTTTGGTATTTCCTTTTTCATTGGCTGCGAGAATTTGGCTAGCGATAAGGGTGCGACCAAGTGCGACAGTTGAACTGGCTTGAGTTTGATGTTTTTCTTGAGCAGTGCGGACGGTTTCAGTGCTATCAAGGACAAAAGCACGAAAGGCTCCGCTTTCTGATATTGTTTTAATAATTTTATCCATAGCTACTATTTTAGCATAAAAATGCCCAAAGGGGGAGTCGTGTGTTTGCTGTTTCTGTGGAATAATGACGAGAAAATCAGCCTTAAAATAAAATGCGAAACAGATTATTTCAGCATTTGAAAGATTTATGCTATGCTTGTAGGAGAAAATGAGAGGGGTAACAAATGTATTTAGGTGATTTGATGGAAAAAGCAGAATCTGGTCAATTTTTAGTCCTTTCCTTTCTATTACAAGATTCGCAGACAACAGTCAAGAAAGCCATGGAAGAAACAGGTTTTTCAAAAGCAACCTTAACCAAGTACATTTCTCTGATTAACGAAAATGCCTGGGAAAGAGGACTAGAGCTGACCATCCACTTGGAAGATGAAAATCTGCGTTTGTCGATTGGTGCAGCCACAAAGGGGAGAGAGATTCGGAGCTTGTTTCTAGACAATGCCATTAAGTACCAAATTTTGGTTTACCTTCTCTATCACCAACAGTTTCTAGCTCATCAGTTGGCTCAAGAATTGATGATTAGCGAGGCCACGCTTGGTCGCCACTTAGCTAGTCTAAATCAGATTTTGTCAGAGTTTGACTTATCCATCCAAAATGGCCGTTGGCGAGGTCCGGAGCATCAGATTCGCTATTTTTATTTCTGCCTTTTTCGCAAGATTTGGTCCAGTCAGGAGTGGGAAGGTCACATGCAGAAAGCTGAGAGAAAACAAGAGATTGCCAGCTTAGAAGAAATCTGCGGTGCTAGCTTGTCTTCAGGTCAGAAATTGGACTTGGTTCTCTGGACTCACATCAGTCAACAGCGCCTTCGGGTCAATGCCTGTCAGTTTCAAGTCATAGAAGAAAAAATGCGGGGATATTTTGACAATATTTTCTACCTTCGTTTACTGAGAAAGGCTCCGTCCTTTTTTGCTGGGCAACACATCCCTCTAGGAACTGAGGATGGTGAGATGATGATATTCTTTTCATTTCTCCTTTCCCATCGTATCTTGCCCCTTCATACTATGGAGTATATCCTTGGTTTTGGAGGGCAGTTAGCCGATTTGCTGACGCAATTGATTCAAGAGATGAAGAAGGAGGAGCTGCTGGGGGACTACACAGAGGACCATGTCACCTATGAACTCAGCCAGCTCTGTGGTCAAGTTTATCTCTACAAGGGCTATATTTTACAAGATCAGTACAGATACCAGACAGAGAATCGCCATCCCTATTTGCTGATGGAACATGATTTTAGAGGAACTGCAGAGAGAATTTTTCATATTTTGCCTACCTTTCAACAGGGGACGGATTTGGATAAGAAAATTCTCTGGGAATGGCTCCAGTTGATAGAGTATATGGCAGAAAATGGTGGCCAACATATGAGGATTGGTTTAGATTTGACATCTGGTTTCCTTGTCTTTTCTAGGATGGCTGCCCTTTTGAAACGGTATTTGGAATACAATCGTTTCATTACTATTGAAGCCTATGACCCCAGTCGACATTATGATTTGTTAATTACCAACAACCCGATTCATAAGAAAGAACAGACTCCGGTTTATTATTTAAAAAATGACTTGGATATGGAGGATTTGGCGAAGATTCGTCAGATGCTCTTTGCTTAAAAGGCCTGAATTTTCAGGTCTTTTTTGTGAAATTCGCACAATCTCCTCACATTTTTTTAAAATTTTAAAAAAATTGATAAACAAGAAAGCGCTTTATTTTGTATACTAGTTACTGTAAAGAGGAACCCCCTCAAGATTTTATCAGGAGGACAGCACATGTCACAAGAAAAATACATCATGGCTATTGACCAAGGAACTACTAGTTCTCGTGCCATCATTTTTAACAAAAAAGGAGAAAAGGTCAGCTCTAGTCAAAAAGAGTTCACTCAGATTTTCCCTCAAGCAGGTTGGGTTGAGCACAATGCCAATGAAATTTGGAACTCTGTTCAGTCAGTTATCGCGGGTGCTTTCATCGAAAGTGGTGTGAAACCAAGTCAAATCGAGGCCATCGGGATTACCAACCAGCGTGAAACAACTGTCGTCTGGGATAAGAAAACAGGGCTCCCTATCTATAATGCGATCGTTTGGCAATCACGTCAAACTGCTCCTCTGGCTGAACAACTAAAAAGCCAAGGTTATGTGGAAAAATTCCATGAAAAGACTGGTTTGATTATCGATGCTTACTTCTCAGCTACCAAGGTTCGTTGGATATTGGACCATGTAGAAGGCGCTCAAGAGCGAGCAGAAAAAGGAGAATTGCTCTTTGGTACTATCGATACTTGGTTAGTTTGGAAATTGACTGACGGTGCAGCTCACGTGACCGACTACTCAAACGCAGCTCGTACCATGCTCTATAACATCAAGGATCTTAAATGGGATGATGAGATTTTGGAAATCCTCAACATTCCGAAGGCTATGCTTCCAGAAGTTCGTTCTAACTCTGAAATCTATGGCAAGACAGCTCCATTCCATTTCTACGGTGGGAAAGTGCCAATTTCAGGTATGGCTGGGGACCAACAGGCAGCCCTCTTCGGTCAGTTGGCCTTTGAACCAGGTATGGTTAAAAATACCTACGGAACAGGTTCTTTCATCATTATGAATACTGGTGAAGAGATGCAGTTGTCTGAAAACAACCTTTTGACAACGATTGGATACGGAATCAACGGAAAGGTTTACTATGCCTTGGAAGGTTCTATCTTCATCGCAGGAAGTGCCATTCAGTGGCTTCGTGATGGACTTCGCATGGTTGAAAATTCACCAGAGTCTGAAAAATATGCTCTCAATTCTCACAACAATGACGAAGTTTATGTCGTACCTGCCTTTACAGGTCTAGGGGCTCCATACTGGAACCAAAATGCTCGTGGTTCGGTCTTTGGCTTGACTCGTGGGACAAGCAAAGAAGACTTTATCAAGGCTACTCTGCAATCCATCGCTTACCAAGTACGCGACATCATTGATACCATGCAGGTGGATGCCAAGACTGCTATTCAAGTCCTCAAAGTCGATGGTGGTGCAGCCATGAACAACTTCCTCATGCAGTTCCAGGCTGACATTTTGGGAATCGATATTGCCCGCGCTAAAAACTTGGAAACAACTGCCCTCGGTGCAGCCTTCCTAGCTGGTTTGGCAGTGGGTTACTGGAAGGATTTGGACGAGTTGAAACTCTTGAACGAGACAGGAGAACTCTTTGAGCCATCCATGAACGAATCGCGCAAGGAACAACTCTACAAGGGCTGGAAGAAGGCTGTGAAAGCAACGCAAGTCTTTGCGGAAATCGACGACTAATACTGTTTCTTGATGCAATGATCAGCTTAAGAATGAAACGACTCAGTTAGAAAGTGTGTAAATATGGAATTTTCAAAGAAAACACGAGAATTATCAATTAAAAAAATGCAGGAACGCACCCTGGACCTTTTGATTATCGGTGGGGGGATTACAGGAGCTGGTGTAGCCTTGCAGGCGGCAGCTAGTGGACTTGACACTGGATTGATTGAAATGCAGGACTTCGCAGAAGGAACATCTAGCCGTTCAACAAAATTGGTCCACGGAGGTCTGCGTTACCTCAAACAATTTGACGTGGAAGTGGTATCAGATACAGTTTCTGAGCGCGCGGTGGTTCAACAAATCGCTCCACACATTCCAAAACCAGATCCAATGCTCTTGCCTGTTTTTGATGAGGATGGAGCGACCTTTAGTCTCTTCCGTCTCAAAGTAGCCATGGACTTGTACGACCTTTTGGCAGGTGTTAACAATACGCCAGCTGCTAACAAGGTCTTGAGCAAGGAAGAAGTCTTGGAACGCCAGCCAAACTTGAAGAAAGAAGGCTTGGTAGGAGGTGGGGTTTATCTTGACTTCCGTAATAACGATGCGCGTCTCGTGATTGAAAACATCAAACGTGCCAACCAAGACGGTGCCCTCATTGCCAACCATGTTAAGGCAGAAGGCTTCCTCTTTGACGAAAGCGGCAAGATTACAGGTGTTGTAGCTCGTGATTTGTTGACAGACCAAGTCTTTGAAATCAAGGCTCGCCTAGTTATTAACACAACTGGACCTTGGAGCGACAAGGTACGCAATTTGTCTAATAAGGGAACGCAATTCTCACAAATGCGTCCAACTAAGGGAGTTCACTTGGTAGTGGACTCAAGCAAGATCAAGGTTTCACAGCCAGTTTACTTTGATACAGGTTTGGGAGACGGGCGTATGGTCTTTGTTCTCCCACGTGAAAACAAGACTTACTTTGGTACAACGGATACAGACTACACAGGTGATTTGGAACATCCAAAAGTGACGCAGGAAGATGTAGATTATCTACTTGGTATTGTCAACAACCGCTTCCCAGAAGCAAACATTACCATTGATGATATCGAAAGCAGCTGGGCTGGTCTTCGTCCATTGATTGCAGGCAATAGCGCTTCTGACTACAATGGCGGAAATAACGGAACCATTAGTGATGAGAGCTTCAATAGCTTGATTGCAACTGTCGAAGCTTATTTATCGAAAGAAAAAACGCGTGAAGATGTTGAATCTGCTGTCAGCAAGCTTGAAAGCAGCACATCTGAGAAACATTTGGATCCATCTGCAGTTTCTCGTGGTTCGAGCTTGGATCGTGATGATAATGGTCTTTTAACCCTTGCTGGTGGTAAAATCACAGACTACCGTAAGATGGCTGAAGGAGCTATGGAGCGCGTGGTTGACATCCTCAAAGCCGAATTTGACCGTAGCTTTAAACTGATCAACTCTAAGACTTATCCTGTTTCAGGTGGAGAATTGAACCCAGCAAATGTGGACTCAGAAATCGAAGCCTTTGCTCAACTTGGAGTGTCACGTGGTTTGGATAGCAAGGAAGCCCAGTATCTCGCAAATCTTTACGGTTCAAATGCACCGAAAGTCTTTGCCCTTGCTCACAGCTTGGAACAAGCGCCAGGACTCAGCTTGGCAGATACCTTGTCCCTTCACTATGCAATGCGCAATGAGTTGGCTCTGAGCCCAGTTGACTTCCTCCTTCGTCGTACCAACCACATGCTCTTTATGCGTGATAGTTTGGATAGCATCGTTGAGCCAGTTCTGGATGAAATGGGACGATTCTATGATTGGACCGAAGAAGAAAAAGCAGCCTACCGTGCGGATGTTGAAGCAGCTCTTGCTCAAAACGATTTGACAGAACTAAAAAATTAAAAAAGGAAAAGAGGTGGAGGGCAGCATTCCTTGTCGCCCACCCCTTCTTTTAAATGGAGACAAAGATATGATGAAAGAATTATTTGGAGAATTTTTGGGGACCTTAATCCTCATCCTCCTAGGAAATGGAGTTGTAGCAGGTGTGGTTCTTCCCAAAACCAAGAGCAACAATTCAGGATGGATTGTGATTACTATGGGATGGGGAATTGCTGTAGCCGTTGCAGCCTTTGTATCTGGCACGCTTAGTCCAGCCCACCTAAATCCAGCTGTGACGTTTGCTATGGCCTTAAAAGGAACGCTCTCTTGGGCTTCTGTTTTCCCTTATATCCTAGCCCAATTCGCAGGAGCGATGGTGGCTCAGATTTTGGTTTGGTTGCAATTCAAACCGCATTATGAGGCAGAAGAAAATGCAGACAATATCCTAGCAACCTTCAGTACTGGACCAGCAATCAAGAACACAGTATCGAACTTGATCAGCGAAATCCTTGGAACTTTTGTTTTGCTCTTGACAATCTTTGCCTTGGGACTCTATGACCTTCAAGCTGGTTTAGGGACCTTTGCAGTGGGGACCTTGATTGTCGGTATCGGTCTTTCACTAGGTGGGACAACGGGTTATGCCTTGAACCCAGCTCGTGACCTTGGACCTCGTATCATGCACAGCATCTTGCCAATTCCAAACAAGGGAGACGGGGACTGGTCTTATGCTTGGATTCCTGTTGTAGGACCTATTGTTGGTGCGGCCCTAGCAGTTCTCGTATTTTCACTTTTCTAAGATAAAAGAGTGATTGGCAACAGAGTTTGAGATGAAAATCTCAGGCTCTTTTTTGATGGGCAAAACATTAATATTTTAACTTATCTTAAAATAAGCTAAAACCAATTTTTAAGTTATGGTAAACAGTTGAAAAAAAGGTTGATAAAGTGGTAAAATGTTAGGAAGATAAGATGCTAACAATACATACTGATAGCTAATAGAAATAATATATTAATGGATAGCTTATGAAAAAACAACGAAATTTACATGTATTCTTAGGCCGGACGGCTCTATATTTTGTAATCTTACTTGGTTTGCTTTATTTTTTTAGTTACCTTGGTCAGAGCCAAGGCACCTTTATTTATAATGAGTTCTAGTTTAAAGGAGAAGAGGAACAGTGTCTAATAAACCGATAAAAGATATGATTGAAACGATTGAGCACTTTGCTCAAACGCAACCAACATATCCTGTCTACAATGTTTTAGGTCAAGAGCATACTTATGGTGATCTGAAGGCTGATTCAGATAGTTTAGCTGCAGCTATCGACCAACTAGGCTTGCCTGAGAAATCTCCAGTCGTCGTTTTTGGTGGTCAGGAATATGAGATGTTGGCTACCTTTGTAGCGCTAACTAAGTCAGGTCATGCCTATATCCCAATTGATAGCCATTCGGCCTTGGAAAGAGTTTCTGCTATCGTAGAAGTTGCAAAGCCAAGCTTGATTATTACTATCTCAGATTTTCCATTAGAGCAAACTAGCACACCGATGCTGAATTTAAAGCAAGTCCATGAAGCTTTTGCTCAAGCTTCCAGCTACGAGATGACCCATCCAGTCAAGGGAGATGACAACTACTACATCATCTTTACTTCTGGTACGACTGGTAAGCCTAAGGGAGTGCAGATCTCCCATGATAATCTCCTCAGCTTTACCAACTGGATGATTACAGATAAGGAATTTGCGACGCCAAGTCGTCCGCAAATGCTGGCTCAGCCCCCTTATTCTTTTGACCTATCTGTCATGTATTGGGCGCCAACCTTGGCACTGGGTGGCACGCTTTTCGCTCTTCCTTCAGCCATTACTCAGGACTTTAAGCAACTCTTTGCGATCATCTTTGCATTGCCAATCGCTATCTGGACCTCAACGCCTTCTTTTGCAGATATGGCCATGTTGTCAGAAGACTTTAACAGCGAGAAAATGCCTGGCATCACGCATTTCTACTTTGATGGTGAAGAATTGACGGTCAAAACTGCTCAAAAACTGCGCGAGCGATTCCCAGATGCTCGTATTATCAATGCCTATGGTCCAACAGAAGCGACAGTAGCTTTGTCAGCAGTTGCCGTCACTGATGAGATGTTGACGACTCTCAAACGCCTGCCAATCGGCTATACCAAGGCCGATTCTCCGACCTTTATCATTGATGAGGAAGGTAAGAAAGTTCCAAATGGTGAGCAAGGAGAAATCATTGTTTCAGGGCCAGCTGTTTCAAAAGGCTATATGAATAATCCTGAAAAAACGGCAGAAGCTTTCTTTGAGTTCGAAGGTCTTCCAGCCTACCACACAGGGGATGTAGGAACCATGACAGATGAGGGATTGCTTCTCTATGGTGGACGCATGGATTTCCAGATTAAGTTTAATGGTTATCGCATTGAGCTGGAAGATGTCTCTCAAAACCTCAACAAGTCTCGCTTTATCGAGTCGGCTGTTGCTGTCCCACGTTATAACAAGGACCACAAGGTACAAAATCTACTGGCCTATGTCATCCTAAAAGACGGTGTCCGTCAGCAGTTTGAGCGTGATATCGATATTACCAAGGCTATCAAGGAAGACCTAGCAGATATCATGATGTCCTATATGATGCCGTCTAAGTTTCTTTATCGAGATAGTTTACCACTAACGCCTAATGGTAAAATTGACATCAAGGGCTTGATCAATGAGGTAAACAGCCAATGATGGAGCTTTATAAACAGCTACCTCATTTGGAACCTTATGGTGATCTTCAGTACTTTTTATACGTAATTGCTGCGACTTTACCTATCTTTATTGGTCTTTTTTTCAAGAAACGTTTTGCCTTGTACGAGGTGTTTGTTAGTCTCTTCTTTATCCTCACCATGTTGGTCGGTGGAAAGACGAATCAAATAAGCGCTTTGATCCTTTATGTTATCTGGCAAGTACTTCTTGTATCTTTCTACAAAAGGTACAGGAAACAACGGGATAGTAAATGGATATTTTACCTGGTTAGCTTTCTATCCCTATTGCCAATCGTCTTTGTGAAAGTATCTCCTGCTATTCATGGACCTCAATCTTTGTTTGGATTTTTAGGGATTTCTTACTTGACCTTTCGTGCAGTTGGGGTTATCGTTGAGTTGAGAGACGGTGTCATCAAGGAATTAACGATTTGGCAATTCTTACGTTTTCTTCTCTTTATGCCGACTTTCTCAAGTGGTCCTATTGATCGTTTCAAACGCTTCAATGAAAATTACGAGACCATTCCTGAACGGGATGAGTTGATGGACATGCTAGAAGAGGCTGTCAAATATATCATGCTTGGCTTCCTCTACAAGTTTATCTTGGCTCACATTTTAGGAGAGACATTATTGCCTCCGCTGAAAAATTTGGCCTTGCAGACAGGTGGTTTCTTTAACCTCTACGCTTTAGCGGTCATGTACACCTTTGGTCTGGAGCTCTTTTTTGACTTTGCGGGCTACTCTATGTTTGCCTTAGCCATTTCAAACTTGATGGGTATTCATAGTCCTATCAACTTTAACAAGCCCTTTTTGTCAAGGGATTTAAAAGAGTTTTGGAATCGCTGGCACATGAGTCTGTCTTTCTGGTTCCGTGACTTTGTCTTTATGCGGATGGTCATGGTGTTGACCAGAAAGAAGGTCTTTAAAAATCGCAATGTCACTTCAAGTGTAGCCTATATTCTCAATATGCTGATTATGGGATTTTGGCATGGTGTGACCTGGTACTACATCGCCTATGGACTTTTTCATGGGATTGGGCTGGTCATCAATGATGCTTGGGTTCGTAAGAAAAAAGCGCTCAATAAAGAACGGAAAAAAGCTGGAAAGGGTTCCTTACCTGAGAATCGCTGGATTCAGTTGCTTGGCATGGTTGTCACCTTCCATGTCGTGATGGTTTCATTCTTAATCTTTTCTGGATTTTTGAATGATTTATGGTTTAAAAAATAAAAGGATATAAAAAATGGATATCAAATCAGAAGTTATTGAAATTATTGATGAGTTGTTTATGGAAGATGTTTCTGACATGATGGATGAAGATCTTTTTGATGCCGGTGTCTTGGATAGCATGGGAACGGTTGAATTGATTGTGGAGATTGAAAACCGTTTTGACATTCGTGTTCCAGTGACGGAGTTCGGTCGTGATGACTGGAATACGGCTAATAAAATCGTAGAAGGTATTACGGAGTTGAAGAATGCTTAAACGCTTGTGGCTGATCTTCGGGCCTATCTTCATTGCTGGATTTTTGGTTCTTCTACTCATCTTTTTTTATCCAGGTACAACAAGCCATAATCTGACGGAGGAGAAATACTCGGCGGCTTCTGTTAGTGCAGAGAGTTTTAAAGAGCGAAGCCAAAAAGTAAGGGCTCTTACGGATCCAAATATGCGTTTTATTCCTTTTCTAGGGTCCAGTGAATGGATTCGATTTGATAGTGTCCATCCAGCTGTTTTAGCAGAAAAATACCATCGTCCCTATCGTCCTTACTTTCTAGGTCAAGCAGGAGCAGCCTCTCTCAATCAATATTTTGGTCTACAGCAAATTTTGCCAGAAATAGAGAATAAGCAGGCTGTATTTGTGATTTCGCCTCAGTGGTTTACGGAGACAGATTATGAACCCGCAGCGTTTCAGAGATTTTTTAACAGTGACCAATTAACAGCTTTTTTGGGAAATCAATCTGGTGACATTGCTGCAAAGCATGCGGCTATTCGATTGTTAAAGCAGAATCCTAATGTTGCATTGAAAGGCATTGTTCAAAAACTGTCAAAGGGTGAAGAATTATCAGATGTTGATCAGGTTGCTATTGATATTTTTGCGCGATTCAACGAAAAACAATCCGCTCTCTTTGGACAATTCTCCATTCGAGGACAACTCAAGTACAAGGAACACGTGGAGAACTATTTAAAAGATCTTCCGGATCAATTTTCTTATGATGAGTTAGAAAAAATTGTTCGTAAGGACGCAGAAGCAAATACGACCAATAACGATATGGGGATGGAAAATCATTTCTATACGAGAGAGATTCAAAAGGATTTAAAAAAATGGGAAGGGTATCAAAAAAATTACAACTTCCTCAAGTCCTCTGAATACAATGATTTGCAGCTGGTCCTCAATCAATTTGCTAAGTCGAATGTCAATGTGCTCTTTGTCATTCAGCCGGTTAACAAGAAGTGGATGGAGTACACAGGGCTCAGCGAAGAGATGTATCAACATGCAGTGGAGAAAATTCGTTACCAATTAGAAAGTCAGGGTTTTACCAATATTGCTGATTTTTCAAAAAATGGAGGGGACCCTTATTTTGTTAAGGACACCATTCATCTAGGATGGTTAGGTTGGCTGGCTTTTGATAAGGTTGTCAATCCTTTCTTGACGGATCCGAAACCAGCTCCAGACTACAAGATGAATGACCGCTTCTTTAGCAAGGACTGGGCGACCTATGATGGGAACATCAAAGATTTCAAATAAAATGGTCTAAAGGTTTGGGATTTAAACCCAAGCTTTTTTGTTTAAATGGCGAATATTTAAGATGAAAATAGGTCAAAAGTTTCAAAATTTTTAGAAATAGCGTATAATATAAAAGAGAAAAAGAAAAGAAAGGGATTTTAAAATGAACAAACGTTCTTTGTTACCTGTCTTATCGACAGCCCTGTTAGCTCCAGCCTTCTTAGCTGGACAAGTCTATGCTGAAGAAGCAACAACTCCTGCAGAAAGTTCAGCTGTTGTAGCGACTCCAGCTACGTCGGCGACTCCAGCTCCTGTTGAGAGCCCTGCGGTACCGGAAACTTCGGCAACTTCAGAAGCGGTTGTACCTGCAGAAACTCCGTCAGCTCCTGCTGAATCTACCAAAAGCGAAGAAAAGGACACCGTTATCTTACACACCAATGATGTCCATGGTCGTATTGTAGAGGAAAAGGGAGTAATTGGAGATGCCAAGTTAGCGACTGTCATTGAACAGGAGCGTGCGAAGTCAAATCAAAATACTCTGGTAGTTGATGCGGGAGACGCTTTTCAAGGTTTACCGATTTCCAACTCTACTAAGGGTGAAGCGCGTGCTGAAATTCTTAATCAGATGCAGTATGATGCCATGGCAGTAGGAAACCATGAGTTTGACTTTGGTCTTGATGAAGTTAAAAAATACAAGGAAATCTTGAAATTCCCATTACTTAGCTCAAATACCTATGTCAATGGAGCTCGTCTTTTTGAAGCTTCTACAATCGTTGATAAAGATAAGACTGTGGAAGGTGATGAATTTGTTGTAATCGGCGTGACAACACCTGAAACAGCAACCAAAACTCACCCTAAAAATGTCAAAGGGGTAACTTTTACAGATCCAATCTCTGAAGTCAATAAGGTCATCGAAGAAGTTCAAGCCAAGGCTCGTGCAGAAGGTAAGGACTACAAACACTATGTTGTGCTCGCTCACTTGGGTGTAGATACCACAACCCCAGTCGAATGGCGTGGTTCAACTTTGGCAGAAGCCTTGTCTAAAAATCCTCGTTTGAAAGGGAAACGCGTAACAGTAATCGACGGTCACTCTCATACAGTAGAATCAACGACCTATGGAGACAATGTTACCTATAACCAAACAGGGAGTTACCTTCATAATGTAGGGAAAATCACCTACAAATCACGTCAGCTTTTGGGCAATCCAACTCAGATTCCGGCTGCTGATGCTAAAAAATTACCAGCCAATCCAACAGTTGAAAAACTAGTCAAAGACATTAAACAAAAATACGATGCTGAAAATGCTGTTGAAGTCGTTTCAAACAGCCCTGTAGAACTCAACGGAGATCGTGAAAATGTTCGGGTTCGTGAAACTAACCTCGGAAACGTCGTAGCGAACTCGCTCTATCAGTATGGTCAAACAGGATTTAGCCATCCGACAGACATCGCTGTGACAAATGGTGGTGGCTTGCGTGAAACCATTGCAAAAGGCAAACCAATTACTAAAGGAAATGTCATTGCCGTTCTTCCGTTTGGAAATACCATCTCACAAATCCAAGTGACTGGGCAACAAGTCTTGGATATGTTTGAAAAGTCACTCGGATCTATCTTGCAGGTCGATAAAGATGGCAAGAAGGTCTTGGATGAGAACGGACAACCATTGTTAGAACCAAGTGGTGGTTTCTTGCAAGTTTCAGGTGTGAAGGTCTACTATGATACCAACCTACCATCAGGTAAACGTGTCTTGGCCATCCAGGTCAAAAACCGCACGACTGGTCGTTATGATCTTCTAGACCTTGCAAAAACTTACTATCTTGCAACCAATGATTTCCTAGCTGCAGGTGGTGATGGTTACACTATGTTAGGTGGTGCGCGAGAAGAAGGTCCTTCTATGGATGCAGCCTTTGAAGAGTATCTTAAAACCGCTGATTTGACCCAGTATGAAAAGATCAATCCGAACTCACGGACGATTTCTGTGGATTCTACAACTTTTAGTCTACCAGTAGAAACGCCTCAAACGAATGCGGCTGCTAACGATGCGACTACAAATGTACCACTTACTTATGAGGTGGCAGGTCAATTTAGCAAGAAGGCGGTTGTCTCAGAAAAAGCTCTCCCAAATACAGGAAGTGAACAATCCATCTTCTTGCTCTTGATGGGAATGGTAGCTGGTCTGGCAGGTATCTTATCGAGCCGAAAACCAAAGCAAAAATAGGTTAAATTTCATATCTAGAAGAGTCTAGGGAAACGTTTTTACGCCTTTTTCCCTTGACTCTTTTTTGGTTTATGATATAATTAACCAGTAAAGAATCGGTGGCTATCTATGTTTTTTTACGAAAAAGATAGCTAGGGAAGGAGTAACACATGAGACAGCTTGCGCAGGAAATCGATAACTTTTTAAACGAGGTGATCTTGAGATCTGAGAACCAGCATGAAATTCTAATCGGGCATTGCACGAGTGACGTTGCCTTGACCAATACTCAGGAACACATCCTCATGCTCTTGTCGGAAGAATCCCTAACCAACTCGGAGTTGGCCCGTCGCCTTAATGTCAGTCAGGCGGCAGTGACCAAGGCTATCAAATCTTTGGTCAAAGAGGGTATGTTAGAGACATCCAGAGATCCCAAAGATGCGCGTGTGATCTTTTATCAACTGACAGAGCTGGCTCGACCAGTGGCAGAGGAACACCACCATCATCATGAACACACGCTCTTAGCCTATGAACAAGTGGCAAGTCAGTTTACTCCAAATGAACAAGAAGTTATCCAGCGGTTTTTAACTGCTTTAGTAGGAGAAATCAAATAATGCGGTATATTACAGTAGAGGACTTGTCTTTCTATTATGACAAGGAACCTGTCCTCGAACATATCAACTACAGTGTTGATAGTGGGGAGTTTGTCACCCTGACTGGTGAAAATGGAGCTGCCAAGACGACGCTGATTAAGGCAAGTCTAGGCATCTTGCAACCAAGATTTGGTAAGGTAACCATCTCAAAGACAAACACTCATGGGAAAAAGCTTAGGATCGCTTATCTTCCCCAGCAGATTGCCAGTTTTAATGCTGGTTTTCCAAGTACGGTTTATGAATTTGTCAAGTCGGGTCGTTATCCGCGAAAGGGCTGGTTCCGTCGTTTGAATGCCCATGATGAGGAGCATATCAAGGCTAGTCTAGACTCGGTTGGTATGTGGGAACACCGTGACAAACGAATTGGGTCCCTCTCGGGAGGGCAAAAGCAACGAGCAGTGATTGCTCGGATGTTTGCTTCTGACCCAGATATCTTCGTCTTGGATGAGCCGACGACAGGGATGGATGCAGGAAGCAAAAATGAATTTTACGAACTCATGCACCATAGTGCTCATCATCATGGCAAGGCTGTTTTGATGATTACCCATGACCCTGAGGAAGTCAAGGACTATGCGGATCGCAATATCCATCTGGTTCGTAACCAAGATTCGCCATGGCGTTGTTTTAACGTTCACGAAAGCGACCAGGAGGTGGACCATGCTTAGTTTGTTATCTTATGACTTCATGCAGCGTGCCTTCTTGGCGGTCATTGCCATGAGTCTCTTTTCTCCAGTTCTTGGGACCTTCCTTATCTTACGTCGTCAGAGTCTCATGAGTGATACCCTCAGTCACGTTTCTCTGTCAGGGGTAGCCTTTGGTCTGGTTTTGGGAATTTCTCCAACTATTTCAACCATTGCTATTGTCTTGATCGCAGCGGTCTTTCTAGAGTATCTCCGGACAGTCTATAAGAACTTTATGGAAATCGGGACAGCCATCCTCATGTCAACAGGACTTGCAGTGTCTCTGATTGTCATGAGTAAGGGGAAAAGTTCGAGTTCCATGAGTTTGGACCAATATCTCTTTGGTTCGATTGTAACCATTAGCCAGGAGCAGGTGCTATTCCTCTTTGCCATTGCGGCGGTCGTTTTACTCTTGACTTTCTTATTCTTGCGACCAATGTATATCCTGACCTTTGATGAGGACACGGCTTTTGTAGATGGCTTGCCAGTTCGTACCATGTCTATCCTCTTTAACATGGTGACAGGGGTGGCCATTGCCCTTATGATTCCAGCTGCAGGAGCCCTTTTGGTGTCGACCATTATGGTCTTGCCGGCTAGCATTGCCCTTCGTCTGGGGAAAAACTTTAAATCCGTTATGTTACTAGCCAGCGCTATTGGCTTTTTGGGAATGGTGGCAGGTCTCTATATTTCCTACTATGCAGAAACCCCTGCCAGTGCTAGTATCACCATTATCTTTGTAGCTGTCTTTTTGTTAGTCAGTCTACTGAAACGTTTTATCAAATAGGAGAATGAAATGAAAAAACTGAGCTTACTACTAGCTAGTCTATGTGCCCTGTTTTTAGTGGCTTGTTCCAATCAAAAACAGGCAGATGGGAAGCTAAATATCGTGACAACCTTTTACCCTGTCTACGAATTTACCAAACAAGTCGCAGGAGATACTGCTAATGTAGAACTCCTCATCGGTGCTGGTACAGAACCCCATGAGTATGAACCGTCTGCCAAGGCAGTTGCCAAAATCCAAGATGCAGATACCTTTGTCTATGAAAATGAAAACATGGAAACTTGGGTTCCAAAATTGCTAGAATCCTTGGATAAGAAAAAGGTGAAAACTATCAAGGCGACAGGTGATATGCTGCTCCTACCAGGAGGTGAGGAAGAAGAGGAAGGGCATGATCATGGCGGCGAGGGTCACCATCACGACTACGATCCTCATGTTTGGCTTTCACCAGCACGCGCCATCAAACTGGTAGAGCATATCCGTGACAGCTTGTCAGCAGATTATCCTGATAAAAAAGAGACTTTTGAAAAGAACGCTGCTGCCTATATCGAAAAATTGCAAGTCTTGGACAAGGCCTACACAGATGGCTTGTCTCAAGCTAAACAAAAGAGCTTTGTGACCCAGCACGCTGCCTTTAACTACCTTGCCTTGGACTATGGTCTCAAGCAAGTATCCATCTCAGGTCTATCACCAGATGCAGAGCCATCAGCAGCACGTTTGGCAGAATTAACAGAGTATATTAAGAAAAACAAGATTTCTTATATCTACTTTGAAGAAAATGCCTCACAAGCCCTCGCCAATACACTTTCAAAAGAAACAGGTGTCAAACTAGACGTGCTCAATCCGCTAGAAAGTCTAACAGAAGAAGCAACCAAGGATGGTGAGGACTATATCTCTGTGATGGAGAAAAACCTCAAGGCTTTGAAACAAACAACGGACCAAGAAGGACCAGAAATCGAGCCAGAGAAGGAAGAAAACACTAAGACAGTTCACAACGGTTACTTTGAGGATGCAGATGTCAAAGATCGTACCTTGAGTGACTATGTTGGCAACTGGCAGTCAGTTTATCCTTTCCTTGAAGATGGGACCTTTGATCAAGTCTTTGACTACAAGGCTAAGTTGACTGGTAAGATGACCAAGGATGAGTACAAGGCTTACTATAGAAAAGGCTATCAGACAGATGTGACTAAGATCAACATCACGGACAACACTATGGAATTTGTTCAAGGTGGCCAAAGCAAGAAATTCACCTACAAGTATGTCGGCAAGAAAATCTTGACATATAAGAAAGGCAACCGTGGTGTGCGCTTCCTCTTTGAAGCGACAGATGCGGACGCTGGACAATTCAAGTATGTTCAGTTTAGTGACCACAATATCGCCCCAGTTAAGGCAGGACATTTCCATATCTTCTTTGGAGGTACTAGCCAAGAAGCCCTCTTTGAAGAGATGGATAACTGGCCAACCTACTACCCAGATAACCTATCTGGCCAAGAAATCGCTCAAGAAATGTTGGCGCATTGATGCAAGAGAGAATCCCGCAAATCTGCGGGATTTTTTGCTAGAAACGATTAGGTTGTTAGGTATTATAGTACCACAGTTGTGCTGTTCACAATGTGATAAGGCAGTCATTTTCTACTGGCTGCTTCTCACTAGCTGGCGAATGCAAAAGCTACGATTGTACAAATTATAGAATCTTTTCAGGGGATTTAGGAAGGGATCTTAGTCATATTGACGTTGCTATCGCTTTTTGTTATAGTCAAAGAGAGAGCGGTCTGGAACACTAGTTTATTCACAGTCTGTGGATAAGTCTTGGAGGAAATGACATACAACTCAGGGTGTTGAAGTATCCTGAAAATAGTTCCGTATATTAGTGACTTTCTAGAAAGCTAGTAGAAACCCTAGTACAGAACTATTTGACAAAGGTATGTTTAAGGTGACAGGTGAGCTAGAGACTGAAAAAACTAGTTTTTAGGAATGTTTTCTTATCCACAAGTTGTGGATAACTTTGTGAACAAGAGAAAGAGATACGAGATGATGACGAACATAAAACCACATGGACCATTACCAAGCCAGGCCAAGCTGGATTATTTAGAGGATGAACTAGCTGCCTTTATCCATTTTGGTCCCAATACCTTTTATGACCAAGAATGGGGAAGTGGGCAAGAGGATCCCAAGCGTTTTAACCCGACCAAGTTGGATGCGCGTGAATGGATTCGAGTGCTCAAAGAAACGGGTTTTAAAAAGCTGATTTTGGTGGTCAAGCACCACGATGGTTTTGTGCTCTATCCGTCAGCCCATACAGATTATTCGGTCAAGGCTAGCCCTTGGAGGAAAGGAGCGGGGGACTTGCTCCTTGAAGTTTCCCAGGCTGCAACTGAGTTTGACATGGATATGGGAGTGTATTTGTCTCCTTGGGATGCTCACAGTCCCCTCTATCACGTGGACCGAGAAGCGGATTACAATGCCTACTATCTGGCTCAATTGAAGGAAATCTTGTCAAATCCTGCTTATGGCAATGCTGGGAAGTTCACTGAGGTGTGGATGGATGGTGCTCGAGGCGAAGGGGCCCAGAAGGTCAACTATGAGTTTGAGACTTGGTTTGAAACCATTCGTGACTTGCAAGGCGATTGTTTGATTTTCTCAACTGAAGGGACCAGTATCCGCTGGATTGGAAATGAACGAGGCTATGCAGGGGATCCCTTGTGGCAAAAAGTCAAACTAGACCAGTTAGGAACAGAGGCGGAATTAGATTATCTACAGCACGGAGACCCCTTTGGGACGCTATTTTCAATCGGTGAGGCAGATGTTTCTCTTCGGCCGGGCTGGTTTTACCATGAGGATCAGGACCCCAAGTCTCTCGAGGAATTGGTCGAAATCTACTTTCACTCGGTGGGTCGGGGTACACCTCTCTTACTCAATATTCCGCCAAACCAAGATGGACTCTTTGACGAAAAGGATATCCGGCGACTGTATGAATTTGCTGCCTACCGTGACACACTCTATAGGGAAGATTTAGCTCTGGGAGCCAAGGTATCTGGACTTGCTCTATCACCAGACTTTGCCTGTCATCATCTGACAGATGGACTGGAAACTAGTTCATGGGCAAGTGATTCAGAGTTGCCAATCCAATTAGAGCTCGATTTAGGATCACCTAAAACATTTGATGTGATTGAGTTAAGAGAAGATTTGAAGTTGGGGCAACGCATCGCTGCTTTTCATGTTCAGGTAGAGTTGGATGGTGTCTGGCAGGAGTTTGGGTCTGGTTATACTGTTGGCTACAAACGTCTCTTACGAGGATCAGTCGTTGAGGCGCAGAAGATACGCGTGACCATTACAGAGGCACAGGCTTTGCCTTTGTTGACCAAGATTTCACTCTATAAAACACCTAGCTTGTCAAAAAAAGAAGCTGTTCAGCAACTAGAGTTTTCAGAAAAAAGTCTAGTTGTGATTAAGGGAGAAAATGTCCACTTTACAGTTAAGCGAAGAGAATCTAGCAGTCCTTTAGAAGCTAAGATTTCGATTCAACCAGGGACGGGTGTGCATGGTGTCGCTTATCGGGACGAGATTCAAGTCCTTACGTTTCAAGCTGGTGAGACTGAAAGAAGGCTAACGCTACCAACCTTGTATTTTGCAAGAGATAAAAGCTTAGATTTTTATCTGAATTTGACAGTAGATGGTCAGCTGGTTGACCAGCTTCAGGTCCAAGTTTCATAAAAGAAGAACCTTTGCGCGATGCAAAGGTTCTTTTGGTTATGAGTGATTTGGTAGCCAGCTGAGGGTGAAGGTCAGTTGCTCAGCTTTCAAGAGGTCTTGGTGTTGAATGCCAGATACTATGGTCTTGTCCAATCGACATTCTTTGACAAAGTTGAAGTGGCTGTGGTTTTGCTCGGCATGGATATCCAGCCATTTATTTTCCTTAGCTAGGTGGATACGGAGGTGGTCAAAGAGAGGAATTCCGAGATCGTAACTTGGTTTGCCTGGACAGGTCGGGTAGAATCCAAGAGCTGACCAGATATACCAAGCAGAGAGACTGCCATTGTCCTCATCGCCAGGATAGGCTTGCCAGCTGGGGTGAAAGGCTTTTTGACGCAAGGTCTTGATGAGAAGGGCAGTGTAGTCTGGATAGTTGCTGTAGCGAAAGAGATATGGAATGTGGAAGCTAGGCTGGTTAGAGATGGCGACTTGTCCAAAGGGAGCTGTTGCCATCTCGCTCATTTCATGAATCTCGTAACCATAGCCAGTCGTTTCAAAGAGAGGAGCATCCTGACAGGCTTTCAAAAGGTAGTGGCTAAAGGTTTCTTTTCCACCCATCAGTTGGATTAAGCCAGGGATGTCGTGTAGAACGCCCAAAGTCGCTTGAATGGCAGAACATTCGGCGTAGTCTCGTCCCCAACTGTAAGGAGAGAAGTCAGGTCGGAAGTTGCCTTGACTGTCTCGCGCACGCATATAGCCTGTCTCAGAGTCAAAGAGATGACGGAAATTCTGCGATGCGACCTTATAAGTCTCAGCGATGTCATTCTGACCAAGCTTTTGGGCGCAGCTAGCGATACAAAAATCGCTATAGGCATAGTCTAGGGTGTGACTGACGCTTTCGTGATTGTCTGAGGATAGATAGCCCAGTTCTTGGTATTGGGCCAAACCGTGGCGACCGTTGATGCCAAGAGGATCAGACTCGGTGGCTGTCTCCAGCATGGCTTGGAGGAATTCTTCTTCCAAGTCGGGGGTTATGTCCTTGCAGGCGCTATCTGCGATAATGCCGTCTAAAAGAGTGCCAGGCATCATGCCACGCTCATCTGGAGCCAGCCATTTTGGCAGGAAACCAGTATCGCGGTAGCTATTGAGGAAACCTTCTAGAAAGCGGTGATAGTGTTCCGGTATGATAAGGGCAAAGAGGGGGAAGGTGGTGCGGAAGGTATCCCAGAAACCATTGTTGCTAAAGAGGACACCGGGCTTGACAGTACCAGTAGACAAATCCATGTGGATGGCCTGCCCTGACTCGTTCACCTCATAAAATGTCTGTGGGAAAAGGAAGAGTCTGTAGAGGCAGTGATCAAAAAAGGTTCGGTCGGCTTCCCCTGTCTCCACGATATCAAAACGGTGGAGGAGATTTTCCCAGTCTGCTTGGGCATTTGCTTTACAGCTATCAAAGTCCTTTTGAGGTAGATTAAGCAGCGCTTGAGAAGGCGATATGAAAGAAGTTGCTAGTTGAATCTCGGCTTGACTGCTTGCTAAGTCAATTCGCCAGTCTCCCTCTTCTTGTGTGATAGCAAGAATATCCGTATTCATTTGTAAAGCAGTAAACAGTATCAGCGGATTTTTGTTGGTCTCTGTTTTTCCCTCTTGACGCAGGGCAAGAGTCCGCTTATCTATTTGTTCTCCTGTCAGTTCATCTGCTGCGTGAAGATAGAGGGAGAGGGCTTTGCCTTGCTTTTGCTCCAAACGAATAGAAGCGCCATAGCAAGTCGGTGTAAGCTGGGTTTCAATCTGATAGCGCAGGGAGAAAATCTTCAGATAATGAGGTTGGAAAGAGGCCTTATCCCTATCATAGGAGGATTGACGGTGAAAGAGGCTGTTTCCACCCAGATGGCCTGTGACAGGTGTCAGAAGGAGCCAAGAGTAGTCGCCAATCCAAGGACTGGGCTGGTGGGTTAATCTAATCCCCTGAAAAATAGGTAGATGCGGATCGAAAAGCCAAGCTTCCTCCTGATCACTGGTCTGGGGCACAAAATAATTCATCCCGAAAGGGACGCCTGTGTAGGGCAGGGTATTTCCTCGAGAAAAGGCATGCTTGCTAGCAGTCCCAAAGCGGGTATCGATGGTTTCAAGTAGTGGTTTCATAGTCTTTCCTTTAGCTGTTTTTCTACATTATATCAGAAAAATGAGACCTTTAGATATGGGGTTCGAAAGTAAGCAATTTTGTAGAAAAATGACTATCATTTGTGTATGTATTTTCTGTCTCAAAAACTATATACTGAACATGAAACTTGTTTGAAAGAGGAAACTGCACGATGACTTATTCGAAAGAAATTGTTAGAGAATGGCTGGATGAAGTAGCAGAGCGGGCTAAGGACCATCCGGAGTGGGTGGATGTCTTTGAGCGTTGCTATACAGACACCTTGGACAATACGGTCGAGATCCTAGAAGATGGCTCAACCTTTGTATTGACTGGGGATATTCCTGCCATGTGGCTTCGGGATTCGACAGCCCAACTCAGACCCTACCTTCATGTGGCTAAAAGAGATCCTCTCTTGCGCCAGACCATTTCAGGTTTGGTCAAGCGTCAGATGACCTTGGTGCTCAAGGATCCGTATGCCAATTCCTTCAATATTGAGGAGAACTGGAAGGGCCACCACGAGACTGACCACACGGACCTTAATGGTTGGATCTGGGAACGCAAGTACGAGGTGGACTCGCTTTGCTATCCTTTGCAACTGGCTTATCTACTTTGGAAAGAGACTGGTGAGACCAGTCAGTTTGATGAGACTTTTGTCGCAGCAACCAAGGAAATTCTCCATCTTTGGACAGTGGAACAAGACCACAACAATTCACCTTATCGTTTTGTCCGTGATACAGACCGCAAGGAAGACACCTTGGTAAATGATGGATTTGGACCTGACTTTGCAGTGACAGGTATGACCTGGTCAGCTTTTCGTCCGAGTGATGACTGCTGTCAGTATAGCTATTTGATTCCGTCCAATATGTTTGCCGTAGTTGTCTTGGGGTATGTGCAAGAAATCTTTGCAGAACTGGATCTAGCTGATAGCCAAAACATCGTGGCAGACGCTAAACGCCTGCAAGCTGAAATCCAAGAAGGAATCGAAAACTACGCTTACACCACTAACAGCAAGGGTGAAAAGATTTACGCCTTTGAAGTGGATGGTTTAGGGAATGCTAGCATCATGGATGACCCAAACGTACCAAGTTTGTTGGCTGCGCCTTATCTGGGCTACTGCGACATTGACGATGAGGTTTACCAAGCAACTCGTCGGACCATTCTGAGCCCTGAAAATCCATACTTCTACCAAGGAGAATACGCTAGCGGTCTCGGAAGTTCTCATACCTTCTATCGCTATATCTGGCCAATCGCCCTTTCTATCCAAGGTTTGACAACAAGAGATAAGGCGGAGAAGAAATTCTTGCTCGATCAGCTGGTTGCCTGCGATGGTGGAACAGGTGTTATGCACGAAAGCTTCCACGTGGATGACCCAACGCTCTACTCTCGTGAATGGTTCTCTTGGGCCAACATGATGTTCTGTGAATTAGTCTTGGATTACCTGGATATTCGCTAGTCAGTTCTTTAGTTAGATAGAAATAAAAATTTAAATTTAGAATGAGGTTTTACTTCATGGAAAATGTTGTTGTACATATTATCTCACATAGTCACTGGGACCGTGAGTGGTACTTACCTTTTGAAAGCCACCGTATGCAGTTGGTGGAGTTGTTTGACAATCTTTTTGATCTCTTTGAAAATGACCCTGAGTTTAAGAGTTTCCACTTGGATGGACAAACTATTGTCCTGGATGACTACTTGGAAATTCGTCCTGAAAATCGCGACAAGGTCCAAGGTTACATCGACCAAGGCAAACTTAAAATTGGTCCCTTTTACATCTTGCAGGATGATTACTTGATTTCTAGTGAAGCCAACGTCCGCAACACCTTGATTGGTCAAGCAGAATGTGCAAAATGGGGCAAATCCACTCAGATTGGTTACTTCCCAGATACCTTTGGAAATATGGGACAAGCTCCCCAAATCCTTCAAAAATCAGGCATTCACGTGGCAGCCTTTGGCCGTGGTGTCAAGCCGATTGGATTTGACAACCAAGTTCTCGAAGATGAGCAGTTTACTTCCCAGTTTTCAGAAATGTACTGGCAGGGTGCGGACGGAAGTCGTGTCCTCGGTATCCTCTTTGCCAACTGGTACAGTAACGGGAATGAAATCCCAGTTGATAAGGACGAAGCCCTGGCCTTCTGGAAACAAAAATTGTCAGACGTGCGTGACTATGCTTCGACCAACCAATGGTTGATGATGAACGGCTGTGACCACCAGCCTGTACAGCGCAATCTGAGCGAAGCCATTCGTGTGGCCAATGAACTCTTCCCAGATGTGACTTTTGTGCATAGTTCCTTTGATGACTATGTTCATGCAGTAGAAAGTGCTCTACCTGAGCAACTATCTACCGTTACGGGTGAGTTGACCAGTCAAGAAACAGATGGTTGGTACACACTTGCCAATACTTCTTCATCACGAATTTACCTCAAACAAGCCTTCCAAGAAAATAGCAACTTGCTAGAACAAGTGGTGGAGCCATTGACCGTCATCACTGGTGGTCACAACCATAAGGACCAGTTGACCTATGCTTGGAAAGTCCTTCTACAAAATGCGCCACATGACAGTATCTGTGGCTGTAGTGTGGACGAGGTTCACCGTGAGATGGAAACACGTTTTGCCAAGGTCAACCAAGTTGGAAACTTCGTTAAGACCAATCTTCTCAACGAGTGGAAGGGCAAAATCGCAACCCACGAAGCCCAAAGCGACCATCTCTTTACGGTCATCAACACAGGCTTGCATGACAAGGTTGATACTGTCAGCACAGTGATTGATGTGGCGACTTGTGATTTCAAGGAATTGCACCCAACAGAAGGCTATAAGAAGATGGCAGCCTTGACCTTGCCAAGCTACCGTGTCGAAGACTTAGAAGGGCATGCTGTAGAAGCGAAAATCGAAGATCTGGGAGCTAATTTTGAGTATGATTTGCCAAAAGACAAGTTCCGTCAGGCTCGTATCGCTCGACAAGTGCGCGTGACAGTGCCTGTTCATCTGGCACCACTTTCTTGGACAACCTTCCAATTGCTTGAAGGACAACAAGAACACCGTGACGGTATTTACCAAAACGGAGTGATTGATACGCCATTTGTAACGGTCAGTGTGGATGATACTATCACAGTCTACGACAAGACAACTCATGAAGCGTATGAGGATGTTGTTCGCTTTGAAGACCGTGGTGACATCGGAAATGAGTACATCTATTTCCAACCAAAAGGAACAGAGCCTATCTACGCCGAACTGAAAGGCTATGAGGTCTTGGAAAATACAGCTCGTTTTGCCAAGATCTTGCTCAAACATGAATTGACAATTCCAGTAAGTGCAGATGAAAAACTGGATGCGGAACAAAGAGGCATCATTGAGTTTATGACGCGTGAAGCTGGGCGTTCAGATGAATGGACAAGCATTCTTCTTGAAACAGAGATGACCGTCTTTGTCGACAATCCACAAATTCGTTTCAAGACTCGCTTTACTAACACAGCCAAGGACCACCGTATCCGTCTCTTGGTTAAGACTCATAACACTAGTCCAAGCAATGACTCGGAAAGCATTTATGAGGTAGTGACACGACCAAACAAACCAGCAGCTTCATGGGAAAATCCTGAAAATCCTCAACACCAACAAGCCTTTGTCAGTCTGTATGACGATGAAAAAGGGGTGACGGTGGCAAATAAAGGATTGCACGAGTATGAAATCCTTGGAGACGACACCATTGCAGTGACCATTCTTCGTGCCTCAGGTGAGTTAGGTGACTGGGGTTACTTCCCAACACCAGAGGCTCAATGCTTGCGTGAGTTTGAAGTCGAGTTTGCGCTTGAATGCCACCAAGCAGGGGAGCGCTTCTCAGCCTTCCGTCGTGCTAAAGCCTTCCAAACACCATTCACTAGTCTTCAGGTTGCTAAACAAGAAGGAAGTGTGGCAGCGACTGGTAGCCTCTTGAGTCATGCGGCACTCAGCTTACCACAAGTTTGCCCAACAGCCTTTAAAGTGGCGGAAAATGAAGAAGGATATGTCCTCCGTTACTACAATATGAGTCAAGAAAATGTTCGCATATCTGAACACCAACAAACCATTTTGGACTTACTTGAGCGACCATATCCAGTTCATTCAGGACTCTTAGCACCACAAGAAATTCGTACAGAATTGATCAAAAAAGAAGACATTTAACAGTTTTAAAGTGTTTTATAACTAATGCTATGAGATAGAAAGGAGGGGCGAAAGAGTAAGGATAAACTACTGATTCGCCCCTTTTTTGGTGAAAATATGACGATTGCAACCATTGATATTGGAGGGACTGGGATTAAGTTTGCCAGTCTGACTCCTGATGGAAAAATACTAGATAAGACAAGTACACCGACACCAGAAACCCTAGAAGATTTACTGGCATGGCTAGACCAACGCTTGGCAGAACAAGATTATAAGGGCATTGCCATGAGCGTTCCAGGCGCGGTCAATCAAGAAACGGGTGTGATTGAGGGAATCAGTGCCGTGCCTTACATCCATGGCTTTTCTTGGTATGAAGCGCTTGCTCATCATCAGCTACCTGTCCATCTAGAAAATGATGCCAACTGTGTTGGACTGAGTGAACTGCTGGCTCACCCAGAGATTGAAAATGCAGCCTGTGTCGTGATTGGGACAGGAATCGGCGGTGCCATGATTATCAATGGCAAGCTTCATCGAGGTCGCCACGGCTTAGGTGGTGAGTTTGGCTATATGACAACCATTGAACCAGCTGAAAAACTCAACAACTGGTCGCAACTAGCGTCAACTGGAAATATGGTGCGATACGTGATTGAAAAATCTGGTCAGACTGACTGGGACGGACGCAAAGTTTACCAAGAAGCGGCAGCCGGCAAGGCCCTTTGTCAAGAAGCGATTGAACGCATGAATCGAAATCTGGCGCAAGGTCTGCTCAATATTCAGTATCTCATCGACCCAGATGTTATTAGTCTGGGAGGCTCTATCAGCCAAAATCCAGACTTTATCCAAGGTGTCAAGAAGGCTGTCGATAACTTTGTCGAGACCTACGAAGAATACACGGTCGCACCAGTTATCCAAGCTTGCACCTATCATGCAGATGCCAATCTCTATGGTGCCCTTGTCAACTGGCTGCAGGAGGAAAATCAATGGTAAGATTTACAGGACTTAGTCCCAAACAAGAGCAAGCATTAGAGTTGCTTAAAAAGCATATTTCGCTAGCAGATGTAGAGGTAGCAGTCGCTCAGTCTGACCAAGCCTCTATCTCTATCAAGGGTGAGGGAGGCCACTATCAACTGACTTATCGCAAACCTCACCAACTTTACCGCGCCTTGTCCTTATTGGCAACAGCTCTAGTAGAAGCTGACAAAGTAGCGATTGAGGAGCAGGCAGCTTATGAAGATTTGGCCTACATGGCAGACTGTTCTCGAAATGCGGTGCTGAATGTGGCTTCTGCCAAACAGATGATTGAGGTCTTGGCTCTCATGGGTTATTCAACCTTTGAGCTCTACATGGAAGATACTTATCAGATTGAGGGGCAACCTTACTTTGGTTATTTCCGTGGTGCCTACTCGGCTGAGGAGTTGCAGGAAATAGAAGCCTACGCCCAGCAGTTTGACATGACCTTTGTGCCTTGCATCCAGACCTTGGCCCACTTGTCAGCCTTCGTCAAATGGGGTGTCAAAGAAGTGCAAGAACTCCGTGATGTAGAGGACATTCTCCTTATCGGTGAAGAAAAGGTGTATGACCTGATTGATGGCATGTTTGCCACTCTGTCTAAACTGCAGACACGCAAGGTCAATATTGGGATGGACGAAGCCCACTTGGTTGGTTTGGGGCGCTACCTCATTTTGAACGGTGTTGTGGACCGTAGTCTCCTCATGTGTCAACACTTGGAGCGCGTGCTGGATATTGCCGATAAGTATGGTTTCCACTGCCAAATGTGGAGTGACATGTTCTTCAAACTCATGTCAGCAGATGGCCAGTACGACCGTGATGTGGAAATTCCTGAGGAAACTCGTGTTTACCTAGACCGTCTCAAAGATCGTGTAACCTTGGTTTACTGGGATTATTACCAAGATAGCGAAGAAAAGTACAATCGTAATTTCCGCAATCACCACAAGATTAGCCAAGATATAGCCTTTGCAGGTGGTGCTTGGAAGTGGATTGGTTTTACCCCACACAACCATTTCAGCCGTCTAGTGGCTATCGAGGCCAATAAAGCCTGTCGTGCTAATCAGATCAAAGAAGTCATCGTAACTGGTTGGGGGGACAATGGTGGGGAAACTGCCCAGTTTTCTATCCTACCCAGCTTGCAAATCTGGGCAGAACTCAGCTACCGCAATAACCTCGACCGTTTGTCTGCTCACTTCAAGACCAATACAGGTCTATCGGTTGAGGACTTTATGCAGATTGACCTAGCTAACCTCTTACCAGACTTGCCAGGCAATCTCAGCGGGATCAATCCCAACCGCTATGTCTTTTATCAGGATGTTCTCTGTCCGATTCTTGACCGGCACGTGACACCTGAACAGGACAAACCGCACTTTGCTCAGGCCGCTGAAACGCTTGCTGTTATCAAAGAAAAAGCTGGAAACTACTCTTACCTCTTTGAAACTCAGGCCCAGTTGAACCAGATTTTAAGCAGTAAAGTGGATGTGGGACGACGCATTCGTGAAGCTTATAAAGCCGGTGACAAAGTCAGCTTACAGCAAATCGCCAGACAAGAATTACCAAAACTCAGAAGCGAGATTGAACATTTCCATGCCCTCTTTAGCCATCAATGGTTGAAGGAAAACAAGGTCTTTGGCTTGGACACAGTTGATATCCGTATGGGAGGACTCTTGCAACGCATCAAGCGAGCAGAAAGTCGCATCGAGGCTTATCTAGCTGGTCAGCTTGACCGCATCGACGAGTTAGAAGTGGAAATCTTACCATTTACTGACTTCTACGCAGACAAGGGATTTACAGCCACAACAGCCAACCAGTGGCACACTATTGCGACAGCTTCGACGATTTATACGACTTAAAGGTCTTTTTTCCGAGTCAGAATGTTTCTCGTGAAACCTATTTCTTATAAAAAACTTCTCCACAAAAAATAATTTGTGGAGTTTTTTCTATAATTAGTAGTTTAACCTAGCCTTCAAATAGGAGTATACTAATAATGTAATCGTTATCAAACCTAAAAATTCGATGAAATCAGTTTTTAGGAATAAAAAGGGAGGAAATTATGAAAAAGTTTTCAAAGACCTTGAGAGATAACTGGATCTTTCTCTTGATGGTTTTACCAGGGGCACTCTGGTTGATTCTATTCTTTTACATTCCAGTATTTGGGAATGTGGTCGCCTTTAAAGACTACCATATGACCAGTAATGGTTTCATAGATAGTATTGTGAATAGTAAATGGGTCGGGTTAGATAATTTCAGATTCTTGTTCAGTTCAAAAGATGCCTTTATCATCACTCGTAATACCGTTCTTTACAATCTCGGCTTTATCTTTATCGGTTTGATTGTATCAGTAGGGATTGCCATCATCCTCAGCGAGCTTCGCTCTAAAAGAATGGTTAAGATTTTCCAAACGTCTATGTTGTTCCCTTACTTCCTGTCATGGGTTATCATCAGTTTCTTTACAGATGCCTTCCTAAACATTGACAAAGGGGTCTTCAACCATTTCCTAACATCCATTGGCATGAAGGAAGTCAACTTCTACGCTGACTTAGGCATTTGGCCATACCTTCTCCTTTTCCTAGGTATTTGGAAAGGCTTTGGATATAGCAGTGTCATGTACTATGCGACAATCATGGGAATTGACCCAACCTACTACGAAGCAGCAACAGTGGACGGGGCGAGCAAGTGGCAACGTATTCGCAACGTAACCATTCCTCAGTTGACTCCGCTTGTAACAGTCTTGACCATCCTTGCAGTCGGAAATATCTTCCGTGCAGACTTTGGTCTCTTCTATCAAATTCCACACAATGCTGGTCAGCTTTACAATGTAACCAACGTTTTGGACGTATATGTCTTTAATGGTTTGACTCAGACAGCAGATATCGGTATGGCTTCAGCAGCCGGTCTTTACCAATCCGTTGTCGGTTTGATTCTGGTTATCCTATCAAACTTGCTTGCAAGACGAGTTGATCCAAACTCAGCCTTGTTCTAGAAAGGAGGAGAATATGGCAGAAAAGAAAATTAAAAAAGAAAAAATTGATAATGTCGGCATTCACTCCTTCAGTAAGAAAGCAGATATCTTCTTTAGTATCATCTCTGGTTTGATCGCTCTTTCTTGTATCCTACCCTTTGTATTCGTTATCGTTATTTCGGTGACAGATGAAAAGAGTATCCTCCAAAATGGATATAGCTTCTTCCCATCTCAATTTGGCTTAGACGGTTTTGAGTTTTTGGCACAGTTTAAGGATAAAATCCTCCAAGCCCTCTTCATCTCAGTCTTTGTAACAGTGGTGGGGACTATCACAAACGTTTTTATCACAACAACTTATGCCTACGCTATTTCACGGACAACCTTTAAGTATCGCAGATTCTTTACGATTTTTGCCCTTCTTAGTATGTTGTTCAACGCTGGTTTGGTACCGGGCTATATCGTGGTAACTCGTTTACTTCAACTTGGTGATACAGTTTGGGCTTTGATTGTTCCAATGCTTCTCTCACCATTTAACATCATCTTGATGCGTTCCTTCTTCAAGAAGACCATTCCAGAAGCTATTCTAGAATCCGCTCGTATTGATGGTGCTAGTGAGGCCCGGATCTTCTTCCAAATCTGTTTGCCATTGTCACTACCAGGTATTGCAACCATCACGCTCTTGACAGCTCTTGGTTTCTGGAATGACTGGTTCAATGCCCTTCTTTACATCAAGAGTGACAACTTGTATCCATTGCAATATTTGCTCATGCAAATCCAACAAAATATGGATTACATCGCCAAAGCAGTCGGCCTATCTGGTCAACTGGGAGTTGCTCTTCCAAAAGAAACAGGTCGTATGGCCATGGTTGTGGTCGCAACCCTTCCAATCGCGATTTTGTATCCATTCTTCCAACGCTACTTTGTAAAAGGTTTGACTATCGGTGGTGTGAAAGAATAGTACTTGTCGAGAAAAATCATTTCTCATTTCCAAACTTCCCTTGCGTGAAGTTAAGATCATTATATTGTTTATAAGTTTAAAAATAAAAAAAGGAGTTTTTGTCATGAAAAACTGGAAAAAATATGCTTTTGCATCTGCTAGCGTAGTCGCTTTGGCTGCAAGTCTTGCTGCTTGTGGAAACCTTACAGGTAACAACAAAAAAGCTGCAGATACTACTTCAGGTGAAAAACCTGTAATCAAAATGTACCAAATCGGTGACAAACCAGATAACTTGGATGAATTGCTAGAAAATGCAAACAAAATCATCGAAGAAAAAGTCGGTGCTAAATTGGACATCCAATACCTTGGATGGGGTGACTATGATAAGAAAATGTCTGTTATCACATCATCTGGTGAAAACTATGATATCGCATTTGCATCTAACTATGTCGTAAATGCTCAAAAAGGTGCTTATGCTGACTTGACTGAATTGTATAAAAAAGAAGGAGCAGAGCTTTACAAAGCACTTGACCCAGCTTACATCAAAGGGAACACTGTAAACGGTAAGATCTATGCAGTACCAGTTGCAGCTAACGTTGCATCATCTCAAAACTTTGCCTTCAACGGAACTCTTCTTGCTAAATACGGTATCGATATTTCAGGTGTCACTTCATACGAAACACTTGAGCCAGTCTTGAAACAAATCAAAGAAAAAGCTCCAGATGTAGTACCATTTGCGGTTACGAAGAACTTTATTCCATCTGATAACTTTGACTACCCAGTACCAAACGGACTTCCATTTGTTATTGACCTTGAAGGAGACACTACTAAGATCGTAAACCGTTACGAAGTGCCTCGTTTCAAAGAACATTTGAAGACTCTTCACAAATTCTATGAAGCTGGATACATTCCAAAAGACGTAGCAACAAGCGACACTTCATTTGACCTTCAACAAGATACTTGGTTCGTTCGTGAAGAAACAGTAGGACCAGCTGACTACGGTAACAGCTTGCTCTCACGTGTTGCTAACAAAGACATCCAAATCAAACCAATCACTAACTTTATCAAGAAAAACCAAACAACACAAGTTGCCAACTTTGTTATCTCAAACAACTCTAAGAACAAAGAAAAATCAATGGAAGTGTTGAACCTCTTGAACACGAACCCTGAACTCTTGAACGGTCTTGTTTACGGTCCAGAAGGCAAGAACTGGGAAAAAATTGAAGGTAAAGAAAACCGTGTACGCGTCCTTGATGGCTACAAAGGAAATACTCACATGGGTGGATGGAACACTGGTAACAACTGGATTCTTTACATCAACGAAAACGTTACAGACCAACAAATCGAAGATTCTAAGAAACAATTGGCAGAAGCTAAAGAATCTCCAGCACTTGGATTCATCTTTAACACTGACAATGTGAAATCTGAAATCTCAGCAATTTCTAACACAATGCAACAATTCGATACAGCTATCAACACTGGTACTGTAGACCCAGATAAAGCTATTCCAGAATTGATGGAAAAATTGAAATCTGAAGGTTCCTACGAAAAAGTATTGAACGAAATGCAAAAACAATACGACGAATTCTTGAAAAACAAAAAATCATAAAATCGATTGATTTCGTGTATTCATTCCTAATTCCTAAAAATGTGATCACTGCCTTCCTTAGTTTTCTAGGGGAGGTAGTGATTTTTAGGATGTAAACATGAAAAGAGTGGTTCTGAGGTTTTATACGATGTGATACACATACATCTATAGGGGATTTATTATGAAAAAATATCGCCTTCTTTTCAAAATGAGTGCTGTCTTCTCTTACCTATTTTTCGTATTTGGCCTTTCTCAGCTGACGCTTATTGTCCAAAACTATTGGCAATTTTCTTCCCAGATTGGCAATTTCTTCTGGATTCAAAATATCTTGAGTTTGCTATTTAGCGGAGTCATGATTTGGATTCTGGTTAAGACAGGGCACGGCTATCTTTTTCGCATTCCAAGAAAAAAATGGCTTTGGTATTCGATTTTAACAGTATTAGTGGTAGTGCTCCAGATCTCTTTTAACGTTCAGACAGCTAAACATGTCCAGTCAACTGCTGAAGGTTGGGCTGTATTGATTGGTTATAGTGGGACTAACTTTGCAGAGCTAGGTATCTATATAGCCCTGTTCTTTCTGATTCCACTGATGGAAGAGTTAGTCTATAGAGGATTACTGCAACACGCCTTTTTTAAAGATTCGAGATTTGCTCTTGATTTGCTTCTTCCGTCCATTTTATTTGCTCTCCCTCATTTTTCAAACTTTCCTAGTCTGTTAGATATCTTCGTCTTTGCAACAGTTGGAATCATCTTTGCTGGTTTGACCCGCTATACCAAGAGCATTTATCCATCCTATGCGGTGCATGTGATTAATAATATTGTAGCGACCCTACCATTTTTGCTGACTTTTTTACATAGGGTGTGGTAAAATACTAGCACAAGAGTAAGAATTATAGTTTATCAAGTATTTCAGGAGGAAAATAAGAATGACACCATTAAAATGGTTTGCAGGAGGAAGTGAACGGCGTTGTGAAGCTATGACCATCATAGATTATCTATTGGAAGATATAAAGGCTGCGCCTCAACTTACTCCCTTGAAAAATCAGTTAGTGATTTATCAAAAACGATTAGAGGATGATGGAACCTCTACTCCATTTATTCTGAGCCAAATGAACGTCGACATCTCACGTGTGTTGATTGATAATAAGTTGATTTTGTCAGAAAATCAATCCGAGCAAATAAAAAAGTTGAGAGAATTATCTGCTATTCGCTATGGCTGCTAATGAAATGTAGGAATGAGCCTCCCTCTACAATTTCCGGTCAAATAAATTGCATTCGTTTTCCCAAGTGGGTATACTAGTATAGTTGAATGAAAAATTCTGAAAATTTAAGAATAGAAAAGAGAACAAATCTTATGGCAAAAGATATTCGTGTCTTACTTTACTACCTCTATACTCCAATTGAAAATGCAGAGCAATTTGCAGCAGATCACTTGGCTTTCTGTAAATCAATCGGCCTTAAAGGTCGTATCCTAGTCGCTGACGAGGGAATCAACGGAACCGTTTCAGGTGACTACGAAACAACTCAAAAATACATGGACTACGTTCACAGCCTCCCAGGAATGGAAGACCTCTGGTTCAAGATTGACGAAGAAAATGAACAAGCCTTCAAGAAGATGTTTGTTCGCTACAAGAAAGAAATTGTTCACCTTGGTTTGGAAGACAACGACTTTGACAACGACATCAACCCACTTGAGACAACAGGTGCATACTTGTCTCCAAAAGAGTTTAAAGAAGCCCTTCTTGACGAAGATACCGTTGTCCTTGACACACGTAACGATTATGAGTACGACCTAGGACATTTCCGTGGGGCTATCCGTCCAGACATCCGCAACTTCCGTGAGTTGCCACAATGGGTTCGTGATAATAAAGAAAAATTCATGGACAAGCGTGTCGTAGTTTACTGTACAGGTGGGGTTCGCTGTGAGAAATTCTCAGGCTGGATGGTGCGTGAAGGCTACAAAGATGTTGGCCAATTGCACGGAGGAATCGCAACTTATGGTAAAGACCCAGAAGTTCAAGGTGAGCTTTGGGATGGGAAAATGTATGTCTTTGACGAGCGTATCGCAGTTGATGTCAACCATGTTAACCCAACCATCGTAGGGAAAGACTGGTTTGATGGAACACCATGTGAACGCTATGTCAATTGTGGCAATCCCTTCTGTAACCGTCGTATCCTGACATCAGAAGAAAATGAAGATAAGTACCTTCGTGGATGCTCACACGAGTGCCGTGTTCACCCACGCAACCGCTATGTTGCTGAAAATGAATTGACACAAGCAGAAGTGGTGGAGCGCTTAGCTGCTATCGGTGAAAGCTTGGATCAAGTCGCTACAGTATAAAGCAAACAGCCTTTAGGGGCTGTTTTTCTATGCTTTTTATCTAAAAATCTAAAATTTGTTTCTGTATCTTTCAGGAAAATAGGGTATACTATGTGTAAACGATTTCAAAGGAGGCAAGTTATGGCGAAAACATTTTTTATCCCAAATAAAGAAAGCATTCTAGGACAACAGGAGGTCTTGACTGCCAAGTCCATCTTGGCCTTGGTGGAGGGCTTGGAGTCGCATAGTTATGATGCAGTCTATCTCCGTCAGCCCCTCAATCGTCTCGAATACATGGAGTGTGGGATTGTAGGTCAGTCGCAATTTCTCTTCAAAGTGAACTATGCGGATAGTCGAAAAGGCTATCAAGTGGTGATTCCAGACTTCCTTACCAGAGCGGACTGGGAGATTGTAGAGACTCTCCTCAAAGCCCTATCGAGCAAGTTGGGGCATGTGGTAGAAGGGCTAGAAGGGTTTGAATTTGAAGCTTATTTCCGAGAAACGATCCAGCATTATCTAGCTGATAAAGCGACTCGTCTAGTATACTGCCAAGGGCTCTTGTCCCCTATCTATCTCAACAAGGAATACCTCGAGAGCTTTTTGGCTGAGAATGGATTGGCACGTTTTGAAGAGCTGGTCAAGAAGGTTCAAGGCTCTGATGCCTACCTTGCCAGTGTAAAATTTTACCCGGATGCTCAAGGTAGGGTGCACGGTATCTATCACCTAGCCCAGGGAGTCAAGACGATTTTGCCAAAGGAACCCTTTGTACCAGCTCCTTATACGGAGCAGCTGGCAGGCAAGGAACTTGTTTGGGAGATTGACCTAGTGACGATTTCTGGTGATGGGTCCAAAGCAGAAGACTACGAATCCATCGCTCGCTTGGACTATGCAAGATTCCTAGAGTCACTACCAACAGAATTTTGCCAGCAACTAGATGCCAATCAACTAGAAGTACAAGTCATTTTGGGAAAAGACTTTGAAGAATTGGCAGCCGTCAAGTAGCCACGGCTCAAAAAAGAGTAAGCATAAAAATCCCTGTCATTAACAAATGGCAGGGATTTTGGTTAAAAGAATGTCAGGATGCGAAGGTAGTCAACTGTCAGCGCGAGCTCTGCAATGAAGAAGGGTAAGAGAATGGCGCCATCAAGTAAGACAGCTAGCAGGAAACGATAAAATGGGTCGAGGCTACTGGTCTTACTTGGCTTGCTAATCACAAAGAGATTGGCAAGGGCAAAGATGGCCATGCTTAGAAGAGTGAGGATGCCAGCAAATCGTAAGCCACCAAAGAGTGCAAAGAAACTTGCTAGAGCTATTAGGACAAGTGGGATAGCAAAGAGTCTGCTGTAACGATCGCAAGCTTCTTGGAATGTGAAGTCACTCTCCTGATCCAGCACACGTCGGACAGTAAAGCCTCCCAAAATGATGGAAAAGTAAAATAGAGCGCTAGCGACCAAGATAGAAAGGCCAGCAAAGAGATCCAAAGGTGGGAGCTGGTTAGGAGAACTATTAGCAATAGAAATCATATAGCCATAGTAGAGGTGCTTGATATGATAGATACTAAAGAAAAGATTAATCGAAGACAGCAAGGTGAGCAGGGCAAAGACACTATAACGATGCTTTTGGTCCCTAGTCTTGCTGGTAGTTGGTTCTTGGATAGCATCCAGCAGCCAAGACCAAAATAGTGCGATTTCTTCTTTGAATCGAGCAGTTTTGCGGGGGTCAATGTCTGGGATATAGGGACTTTCTAAAGCCTTGCTAAGGATACTTTTCTCTTTTGTAGGGTTTTCTTGCTTGTGTTCCTCTTCAGCTTTCCCTTCTCCCTCTTCCTCGGTTTGGGCTTCCCCGATTATTTCGGGAGTTTCCTCCTCATGCGTTTCCGACTCTTTAGGTGAGATAGGAGTTTCTTCGCTTGCTTGTGGTTCAGTCTCCACAGTTTCCGAAGTCTCTGGTTGGTCGGGCTGGATTTCTGATTTCGTCTGAGGTGATTTCTTCTCAAGGTCGGTACTTTCAAACCATTCTTGTGTCATGGTGGAACCTCCTTTTTTTATGGTCGTTTCTATCTTTAGCCTAGCAGATGAAAGCGTTTTTGTCAATGGTTTCTAGACGGAGCAGAGTGCTCTTCTTTAGGTAGGTAGATATCTTGGTTGGCTTTTGCAATGAGTAGATCTTTGATATCTGCTTTTTCAGTTTTATAAGGGTTGGCAAGTTGATTCTCTTTTTGTCCACGATGTTCTTCTTTGGGTTTATGATAGATACCACCATGTTGAGAAGAAAGATCTAGATTGATACGGTCAGTCTCTTTCTGGGAGAGAATGAGGTTTAGAGTGGAATGGGCCTCTAGCTCAACCTTGCCGTGGACCTTGATATTCTCAGCATAGATGTGTTCCCTTTCCGTCTTGACCTGGCTATCTGTAAATTCGGTATCAAAGATATTGATGATATGAGGTGTCGTTAGTGTACTATTCTTGATAGAGCTTTCTGTTAGTCTTAAGAGATAGCCTTTTGTTTTGATTGTCGCATTTTCAAGATTGGCTTGACGAATAGTGGTTTGTCCACGATTGGCTGAGACGGTGATAGCTTGCAGCTTTCTTCCTTTAGGGAGGGAGAGAACGACTTCGTCAAAACGATTAGAATAGTTGCTGGCGATACGAAGTAGGCCTTCGATTCCTGAACCGAGAAAGCGATGTTGGGAGGCTTGTTTGTCAGTGACGCTTAGTGTTTTGTCACTCATGCCAGTAGTCAGATCGTGACGACCAGACACGGAAGGATGATAGGTGATGTGAATCTTGTCATCTACAGACTCTGTGATGGTTAGGCTATGTTCCTCAAGGGTCAAATCAAGCTTTTCCACTTCACTTCCAAAGGTCACTTCTTCGATACGATTGTCATAGACGGGGTCTTTTGACATGGCAAGCAAACTTTGAATACCATTGGACTGCGCACCTACAATGATCATGATAAAACCGAGGATTGTAGAAACCACACCAAAAATGAGAAATCCTTTTGTCAATTTACGCATGTCTATCACCTCTCTTTCCTTTTTTAAGAATCCATTGTGCTAAGCGGACGATTAGGAGACCAAAGAAACGGGCTACATAGGAGATACCTAGTAGAACAAGAGAAGAAGCACCGATAGAAAGCAAACCGGCCCCAAAAATCAAGATAAAGGCAGATTTGGCTTCGACCAGAACACTAAAGCTCTCTATGATAAAGAGTCCACCTAGCAGGATACCCGTCACCGAAACAGTGAAAAAGGCTAGAATGACGGAGACAGCTGCGATAAAAATACCGATGATGGCCATGAGGATGCCGATCCCGACCGGAATTCCGATAGGAGCTACTAGCAGAGCCAGGAGGGCAATGTGTAGCAGTTGGCGATCATTCTTTTGAGCAGGTGCCTCATTGACCTTTTTATCGAGAAGATCAGAGAGGATATCATGGGCAGCTTCTTTTGGAGTTCCCAGACTGGCAATGAGTTCTTCTTCGCCCTCTGGACCTGCATCGTCAAATAGTTCCTTAAAGTAGTCCATGGCTTCGATGCGGTCAGCTTCAGGTAGTTTATGGAGATAGGTTTCTAACTGAGTCAGATAGTCAGTTCTTGTCATGGCGGATACTCCCTTCTATGATGCCGTTGACGGTTTCGGTATAGAGCGTCCACTCTTCCTTTAGAGTAACGAGCTGCTCTACGCCCCGATTGGTCAAGGAGTAGTATTTGCGCATACGCCCCTGAAACTCTCTAGAGTAGGTGGTTAGAAAGCCACTGGCTTCCAATTTTTTGAGAATGGGATAGAGCGTAGATTCTTTGATATTGGCGATGAGCTTAATGGTTTGGCTAATCTCATAACCATAAGAATCCCCCTGCTCCAGTACAGCCAAGATGAGAAACTCGATCAAGGCAGAGGATGTTGGGAAGTACATGGGAAACCTCCTTTATATTATATAAAAATTTTATATATACTCTTTTCAAATATATTGTATCTCAAGTTGAAAGCCCTGTCAAGAAATATGTGTAAAAATTTTACATATAAAAAAACTCCTAGTATAAACTAGAAGTTTAGAGGATTTTATCAGCCCGATCCACCATAAAGAGTGAGATGGTCATGATGATATCGATGGCTAGAAGGGCAAGGACAGCTGGGATCCAAGATTGAAAAAGTTCAAAACTATAACCAAACAAGGCAGGACCAAAGGCCGCCAAGATGTAGCCTCCTGTTTGCGCTAGTCCTGATAGCTGAGCTGTCTTTTCAGGAGAACTGGTTTTAAGAGAAAAGCAAACCATGAGGTAGGGGAAGAGGGCACTGCAGGCCGTTCCAATCAAGAGATGGACAACTAACCAGTAGAGGAAATTATTGGCTGGATACAAGAGCATGGCAATTCCCATCATACCAGCGATAGAGATAATTGCCAGCATGATTCGACGGTAACCATCTGATAGACGAGTCGTCAGACTTGGAACAGTCATCGAAAAAGGAATGCTGATCAGTGAGAAAATAGAAGCGAGGAGAGCCGCATCACTATTAGAAATACCAGCACTAACAGCCATAGTTGGCAACCAGGTCATACTTGTATAAAAGAGCAAGGACTGAAGCCCGCCAAAGATAATGATAGCCCAGACATCTTTACTTTTTAGAATATTCTCTTTGACTTGCTTTTCTTTTTGGCTTTCTAGGCGGTGATTGTGGCGATGATTTGGCAACCAGACTAGTAGAGTGACCAGACAGAGAAAGCTGAGAACGAGGATGAGGCCCTTCCAAGAACTAGCTTGGGTGATAGGGACGGATAGATAAGAAGCGATGGCTGTCGAAATTCCCATGGCAGTGACATAGAGAGTTGTTAGGAAACTAATCTTTTGAGGCTGATTTGCCTGGATCATACTTGGGAGGAGTACATTGAAGATCGCTATGCTTGCTCCCACAATTAGGGTTCCTAGATAAAGAAGGGGAAGATTGAAGATACGAATGACAGAGCCAACAGTTAAGAGGAGGAGACAGTAAGTAAAGAGGTGTTCCAACCCGATTTTTTGTGCCAAGCGGCTTGCAAAAGCAGAGAAAAGAGCAAACATCAAGAGAGGGAGACTGGTTAAAATCCCAAGAGAGCTAACCTCCACTCCTAGTCCCTGAGCGATATCTCCTAAAATGGTTGGAAGAGCAGTAAAAGGAGAGCGTAAAACAGTCCCGATTAAGACAATTCCTAGAACAAAAAAGAGTGATTGTTTTTTCATAAAAACCTCGATAGGATGATTTTAATAACAGCTTATTTTAAGGTTTTTTCCTTATAATGTCAAGTAATGATAGCCAAGACAGATAAATCAATGGAAGTGAAAATAAAGTGAAAAGGGACAGATTTCTTTACTAGAATTTTCCTTGATTTGATATAAAAATAGGAAACTAGGAGAATTTGTGATAAAATAGTGGAAGGAAATCTATACATTGGAGAAAAACTGTGCCTGAAAAGCAAAAAATCAGCGTCTTGATGTCGGTCTATGTAAAGGAAAATCCGACGTTTTTAAGAGATGCTATCAAAAGTGTTCAAAACCAGACCTTGAAACCGAGCGAACTTGTTCTTGTTGAGGATGGGCCGCTCACACCCGAACTCTATCAGGTGCTAGATGAAGTGGAAGCTCAGTCAGACATTCCAGTTAAACGGTGCCCCTTAGAAGAAAATCAAGGTTTAGGCTTGGCTCTTCGATACGGTGTTTTACAGTGCCAGTATGACATTATTGCCCGCATGGATACGGATGATTTAGCTGTTCCGGATCGTTTTGAGAAACAGCTTCAGCTAATGGAGAAAGAAGATCTCGATCTCTTAGGCGGGCATATCGCAGAGTTCATTGACAATCCAGATGAGATTGTGTCTTATCGTCGTGTTCCAACTCAGCATGCAGACATTGTGGCTTATCAGAGAATGAGAAGCGCCTTTAACCATATGACAGTCATGTTCAAAAAGGGCATGGTCCTCAAGGCAGGCAACTATGAAGATGGCCTTTACATGGAGGATGACCTCCTTTGGCTCAATATGATTGCTGCAGGTGCCAAGACTGGGAACCTAGATCAAATCTTGTGTAAGGTTCGTGTCGGTGCAGGGATGTTTGAGCGTCGAGGTGGCTTGCGTTACCTCAAACTCTATCGTCAAGCTCGCCAAAGGATGCTTGAGCGAGGGCAAATTTCTTACATGGAATATGCTAAAAGTGTAGCCATTCAGGCAATTGTTGCACTTTGTCCAGGATTTGTACGTCAGTTTATCTTCGTCAAACTTTTAAGAAAGAGAAAGTAAGCCCCGATAGACTGAATGATTCAGGTTATCATAACAACAGTATCATCTGACTCTTTTAAGGGGGAGTAAATTCCTATGAATAAAAAACTAACAGATTATGTGATTGATCTGGTTGAAATTTTAAATAAACAGCAAAAACAAGTGTTTTGGGGGATATTCGATATTCTGAGTATGGTGGTTTCCATCATCGTATCTTATATCTTGTTTTATGGCCTTATAAATCCTGCGCCTGTGGATTACGTGATCTACACTCTTTTAGCCTTCCTCCTCTATCAAATCATGATTGCGTTTTGGGGGCTAAATGCTAGTATTAGTCGTTATAGCAAGATTACGGATTTCATGAAAATCTTTTTCGGAGTGATGCTCAGCAGTGTTCTTTCTTATGGAATCTGCTATGCCTTTCTTCCATTGTTTTCTATCCGTTTCATCGTACTCTTCATTTTGTTGAGTACCTTCCTCATCTTGCTTCCTCGTATCACTTGGCAGCTGATTTATTCTAAGCGCAAGCAAGGTAGTGGAGATGGAGAGCATCGCCGTACCTTCTTGATCGGTGCTGGTGATGGTGGCGCCCTCTTTATGAACAGCTACCAACATCCAACTAGCGACCTTGAGCTAGTGGGGATTTTGGATAACGATGAAAAGAAAAAGGGACAAAAACTAGGTGGAATCCCAGTTTTGGGCTCCTATGACAATCTGCCTGAATTGGCTAAACGTCACCAAATCGAGCGTGTCATTGTAGCGATCCCTTCGCTAGACCCTTCAGAGTACGAACGCATCTTGCAGATGTGTAATAAACTAGGCGTCAAATGTTACAAGATGCCTAAGGTTGAGACAGTCGTTCAAGGACTCCATCAATCAGGTAGTGGCTTCCAGAAAATTGATATCACAGACCTTTTGGGCCGTCAGGAAATTCGTCTCGACGAATCGCGCCTGGGTACTGAGATTACAGGCAAGACCATCCTGGTGACAGGAGCTGGTGGTTCGATTGGTTCAGAGATTTGTCGTCAGGTTAGCCGCTTCAATCCAGAACGTATCATCTTGCTTGGGCATGGCGAAAATTCAATCTATCTCGTTTATCATGAATTGATCCGTACATTCCAAGGGATTGATTATGTTCCTGTTATTGCAGATATTCAGGACTATGACCGTCTCTTGCAGGTGTTTGAGCAGTATAAACCAGCCATCGTCTATCATGCTGCCGCTCACAAACACGTTCCGATGATGGAACGCAATCCAAAAGAAGCCTTCAAAAACAATATCCTCGGTACCTACAACGTTGCCAAGGCTGTGGATGCAGCCAAGGTGCCTAAGATGGTCATGATTTCGACAGACAAGGCGGTCAATCCACCCAATGTTATGGGGGCAACCAAGCGCGTGGCAGAGTTGATTGTCACTGGCTTTAACCAACGTAGCAAATCAACCTACTGTGCAGTCCGTTTTGGAAATGTTCTGGGTAGTCGTGGTAGCGTGATTCCTGTCTTTGAACGTCAGATTGCTGAAGGCGGTCCTGTAACGGTGACAGACTTCCGTATGACACGTTACTTCATGACCATTCCAGAGGCTAGCCGTCTAGTAATCCATGCTGGCGCTTATGCCAAGGACGGAGAAGTCTTTATCCTCGATATGGGCAAACCAGTCAAGATTTATGACTTGGCTAAGAAAATGGTCCTTCTAAGTGGGCACACGGAAAGTGAAATTCCAATCGTTGAGGTCGGTATTCGACCAGGTGAAAAACTCTATGAAGAACTCTTGGTTTCGACCGAATTGGTTGATAACCAAGTCATGGACAAGATTTTCGTTGGTAAGGTAAATGTCATGCCGCTAGAAGCGATTGATCAAAAGATTGAAGAGTTCCGTTCACTCAGCGGAGATGAGCTCAAAGAAGCGATTATTTCCTTTGCGAATGAGACAACTCATGCTGAGTAAGAGTGTCCAACTACCTTCATAATGAAACAACTATCGCCAGTTTTCTGAGAGAATCAGAAAGCTGGTTTTTATAAATAGAGAGTAGAGAACATCGGATCTTTCAAAGGTTTAATAAGCGCAACTATTCAAGGGAAGATGTTATGTGATCTATCAGGAGAGTGATTTCAGACAATCTAAAAACTACCTCTATTTTAAGCTGGTAACATAACTTTGCGAAATAAGTATTAAAGTCAAAAGGAGATTTTTGTATGCTGAGTGCTATTAGGAGTTTTTTCAAAGGCTATGCAAATTTTTCTGGTCGTTCCACACGTCCAGAATTTTGGTGGGTTTGGCTACTAAATATGGTGATTTTCTTGCCCGCCTACTACTCACTTTTTACTGGAGTAGAATCTGATAAAGCCATCAGGAATATTGCGGTCTTCAGTATGTGTATTATTTTGTTTATAATAGAGTTTGTTCCTCTACTAGCACTGATAGTACGTCGCTTACGAGATGTGGGTATCCATTGGGCCTATATTTTTATTGTATTTGTTCCTTTGGGTGCAATAACACTGCTCGTTATGCTCGCTATGCCAAGTCAACGATTTGGAGAAAAAGTGATAGAGAATAGTGAAACAAATAAAGAGAACACTGAAGACTCTCAGTTTGAAGAAATGGTACGAAAATATTAAGATATTTCTACTCTATTTTAAAGCGGCTGAGTCGCTTCGCTGCTTACGAGACGCTGGTTTCCACTGGGCCTTTATCTTCATTGCTTTGGTTCCTCTCGTTGGACCGATTGCTCTTATTGTCATGCTTGCTTGGCCAAGTAAGAAGGATGAAGATACAGATACTGAAGAACAGGATCAAATTACTGCTTAAGCATGGAGTTGATTCCTTCTGATAGTAACAACATATAAAAAATACTCCTCAACCTAGTTCACTAGTGTTAGGAGTATTTTTGTATGGTTAGAGCTGGCTAATGATATCATCAATGGTATGGGCAATCCAGTCAGGCTGATAGCTGAGTAAATCAGCCTCTTCTCCAAATCCCCAAGTAACAGCAAACTTTTTAATGCCAGTTTCTTGGGCTCCAATCATATCAAACTTGGTATCCCCAATGATGAGGACTTGGTCTGCATGGAGTTGATGCGTTTGCAAGGCGTAACGGATGACATCTGCCTTATGTGGCGTTTCAGGACTAGAGCCGTAAATGCCATCAAAGAAATGATGGATTCCCAGATTTTTAGTCATATCATGAGCAGTAGGAGTATTCTTTGTTGTAGTGATGTATAGAGGGTAGTTTTGCGAAAGCTCTTGAAGCAATTCTGTTATTCGGGGGAAGAGTTGGGCTTCGTGGATTCCTTTTTCCTTGTAGTAAGAGCGGTATATCTGCACAGCTTCTGAGATTTGTTCCTTGGGAAGACACGTTGCAAAGCTACTTTCAAGTGGCGGGCCCATGAAACCACGAATGGTTTTGGCATCAGGGCTTGGAACTCCTAGCTCTTTAAAGGTATGGGTAAAGGCATTGTGGATCCCGAGGGAACTGTCAACCAGGGTTCCGTCTAGATCAAAAAAGATTGCTGAGATAGAGGGCATAGTTTCTCCTAATAGATATAGATAAGCTTATTCTCCGAAGATTTCTTTTTGTAGGCGACGACCAGTAGGTGTAGCGGCAAGTCCACCCTCAGCTGTTTCACGAAAGGCAGTTGGGAGGCTGGATCCGACTTGGTACATGGCATCGATGACTTCGTCAACAGGGATCTTAGACTCGATACCTGCCAAGGCCATATCAGCCGCGATAAAGGCAAAGCTAGCCCCCATGGCATTGCGCTTAACACAGGGAACTTCGACCAAACCAGCGACGGGATCGCAGATAAGGCCTAGCATATTTTTAATGACAAAGGCAATGGCTTGGCTAGCCTGATAGGGCGTTCCACCTGCAGCCAAGGTCAAGGCTGCAGCACTCATGGCAGAGGCAGAGCCGACTTCGGCCTGACAGCCACCTTCAGCACCTGAGATAGAAGCATTGTTTGCGATGACTAGTCCAAAGGCACCAGCAGCAAAGAGGAAATCTAGCTGTTCTTCGTGGGTAAGGTCTAATTTTTGGATAGCAGCAGTGAGAACGGCTGGCAGACAGCCGGCACTTCCTGCGGTTGGAGTGGCGCAGACCAAGCCCATCTTCGCATTGTGTTCATTGACCGCTATGGCATTTCGGGCTGCTGATAGGATGGTAAAGTCAGATAAGGCCTTGCCACTTTTGAGATGTCGGTCTAGTTTGGCCGCGTCTCCACCCGTTAAGCCACTACGAGATTTGTTTTCACTGAGGCCGAGCTCGACAGAGGCTTTCATGACTTCTAGATTGCGTTCCATGAGGAGGAGAACTTCTGGCCGTTCCCGACCAGTTAGTTGATATTCTGTCGCAATCATGAGTTCGGCGACATTTCCTTGGAAGTCTAGATCCGCTTGCTCGACCAATTCTTTGATAGAATAAAACATGTTTCCTCCTACTTAAAGAAATTGACATTGTGGAGATGAGGAATTTTTCGGATTTCTTCAATCGCCTCTTCGCAACTTCGACTATCAACTTCGATAATCATGATGGCTTTTTCTCCAGCTTTTTCCCGAGTCACATTCATCTGAGCGATATTGATATCAAAACGAGAGAGGGCTTCAGTAACATGGGCAATCATACCCGGAACATCCTGATGCACGATGATGATGGTCGGTGTGTTCATGTTGAGAGAGACAGCAAAGCCGTTAAGTTCCGTAACTTGGATATTTCCTCCACCGATGGAAATTCCTGTCACACTAATGGATTTGTGTTCATTCTTCACAGTAATTTTAGTGGTATTAGGATGAGGGGCATTGCTGTCTTTCTGAATGGTCCAGACAATCTTGATACCACGTTTATGGGCAATCTCTAGGCTATTTGGAATGTCGGGATCGTCCGTATCCATACCTAATATACCAGCGACGAGAGCAAGGTCGGTTCCATGACCACGGTAGGTTTTGGCAAATGAATTAAATAATTGGAATTCGACTTCTGTCGGCGTATCATCAAAGATGGAAGAGACGATTTTCCCGATGCGAACAGCTCCAGCAGTATGGCTACTTGATGGGCCAATCATAACTGGTCCGATAATGTCAAAGACAGATTGAAAACGAAGTGAGTGCATCTGTTTCCCCTTACAAAGATTCTTATATCTATTATATCAAAGAATGGACCTCTGCGCTTATTTCCCTTATCAAAAGCTTAAAATGATTAAAGATAGTATAAAATAAGGTCTTTTGTGACAAAAACCTCCTTAAAACGGTAAATATAAAACATTTTTGTAATATTTCTACATAAAACCGTTAAACAACGGTAACATTTAAAAGGTATCATAGATATATCCAATGGAAGGAGAATTTTTAGATATGTCATTAACAACTAAAAAAATTAAAACAACTATCGCAGGAGTAGCAGCTTTGCTTGCTTTCTTTGCTCCATCACTTGCATCTGCCCAAGAAACTGTAACTTACACAGTTAAATCAGGTGATACTCTTTCAGAAATCGCTGAGAAGTACAACACAACTGTTGAAAAATTGGCGGCAAAAAACAACATCAAAGATATTCACCTTATCTATGTTGACCAAGTTTTGGTTATCGAAGGAACAGCTTCAACTGTAGCTCCAGCAGCAACAACGGAAGAAACAGCTCCAGTAGCTACAGAAACAGTTGAAGAAGCTCCAGCAGCAACAACAACCTATGAGGCCCCAGCTGCACCTGCAACTCCAGCAGCTCCAGCAGCAGAAAGCAACACTGCAGCAGCTTCTACTGTAAGTGGTTCTGAAGCAGAAGCCAAAGAATGGATCGCTCAAAAAGAATCAGGTGGTAGCTACACTGCTACAAACGGACGTTACATCGGACGTTACCAATTGACAGATTCATACTTGAACGGTGACTACTCAGCTGAAAACCAAGAACGTGTAGCAGATGCCTACGTTGCAGGACGTTACGGTTCATGGACAGCTGCCAAGAACTTCTGGCTTAACAACGGTTGGTATTAAGAATAAAAGAGTCCTTTAGGGCTCTTTTTTTGTTTCTCTATAACAAAAAGCGTAACGATCTTCTCAGCAATGCTCTGTTTGTATAATTTCGACTAAATTCTTCAAATTGTTTTAAAACTCAAACAGTATAAATAAGCTTATTATGTGTAAAAATATATCATATAATAAGCTTTTTCTTGATTTAAATGAAATAAAATACAGTTTTTTCTTGACAAACGAAAATGAGAGGAGTATTATTTATACAATAATAAAGTATAAAAATAAAAGGAGGATCTTCTATGAATAAAGTGAAGAAGGTGTTGATGACGATGTTTGGTTTGCTTATGTTTCCCTTATTATTTGCTTGTAGTAACACTCAATCCCAAGGTGTTGAAGCCATTAAGGCTAAAGGAAAATTGGTGGTGGCCCTAAATCCAGAGTTTGCTCCATTTGAATACCAGAAATTGGTTGATGGGAAAAATCAGATTGTAGGTTCAGATGTTGAGCTAGCCAAAGCCATCGCAAAGGAACTAGGTGTAGAAGTGGAGTTCTCTCCAATGAGTTTTGACAATGTACTGGCTAGTCTTGATTCAGGTAAGGCCGATCTTGCCATATCAGGTGTTTCTAAAACGGAAGAGAGAAGTCAAGTTTACGATTTTTCAATTCCCTACTATACTTCGAAAAATAAGGTTATCGTAAGAAAATCTGACTTAACGAATTACCAATCAGTCAAGGATTTGGCTCAGAAAAAGATTGGAGCGCAGAAAGGTTCTATCCAGGAAACTCTGGCTAAAGAAACCTTGCAGGATTCTTCTCTCGTTTCACTTCCTAAAAATGGAAATTTGATAACAGATTTGAAATCAGGGCAACTAGATGCGGTTATCTTTGAGGAACCAGTGGCGAAAGGATTTGTAGAGAATAATCCAGACCTAGCCATCGCTGAGTTTGATTTTGACAATGACAAGGAAGATTCCTACGCTGTTGCGATGAAAAAAGACAGTAAGGAATTGAAAGAAGCGGTTGACAAAACCATCCAGAAATTGAAGGATTCTGGGGAGTTGGACAAATTGATTGACGATGCTTTTAAAGCCTCTATCGAAAAATAGAAAGAAGGAAGAGAAATGAGTAAGGAAAAGGTCATTTTAGCCTATTCAGGTGGATTGGATACATCAGTTGCTATTACATGGTTAAAAAAAGACTATGATGTGATCGCTGTTTGTATGGATGTGGGTGAAGGAAAAGATTTGGAGTTCATCCACGATAAAGCTCTCAAGGTTGGGGCTGTAGAGTCTTATGTCATTGATGTTAAGGAAGAATTTGCTAATGACTATGTATTAGTGGCCCTTCAGGCACATGCCTACTACGAACAGAAGTATCCCTTGGTATCTGCTCTGAGTCGTCCTCTTATTTCAAAAAAACTCGTTGAAATAGCTCATCAGACGGGGGCAACCACAATTGCCCATGGTTGTACAGGCAAGGGAAACGACCAAGTTCGATTTGAAGTCTCTATTGCAGCTTTGGATCCCAATCTAAAGGTAGTTGCGCCTGTTCGTGAGTGGAAATGGTCTCGTGAAGAAGAAATCCAATATGCCAAAGAAAACGGTGTTCCAGTTCCTGCTGACCTTGACAATCCTTACTCTGTCGATCAAAATCTTTGGGGACGTGCAAATGAATGTGGTGTTTTGGAAAACCCTTGGAACCAAGCACCAGAAGAAGCATTTGGAATCACATCTTCGCCAGAAGAGGCACCAGACAGTCCAGAATTTATTGACATTGAGTTTAGCTGCGGGGTGCCCATCTCCCTCAATGGAGAAAAGATGAAAGTGGCGGCTTTGATTCAAAAGCTCAATGAAATTGCGGGCAAACACGGTGTTGGTCGTATTGACCATGTGGAAAATCGCCTAGTCGGTATTAAGTCAAGAGAGATTTATGAGTGCCCAGGTGCTGTGACTTTATTGGCAGCTCATAAGGAGATTGAAGACTTGACTCTTGTGAGAGAAGTGGCTCATTTCAAACCCATTATCGAAAATGAGTTGTCCAATCTCATCTATAATGCCTTGTGGTTTAGCCCAGCAACTCAGGCTTTGATTGCCTATATCAAGGAGACACAGAAGGTCGTCAATGGAACTGCAAAAGTTAAACTTTATAAGGGGAACGCCCAGGTAGTGGCTCGGAAATCTCCAAATTCTCTTTATGATGAAAACTTGGCGACTTATACCAGTGCGGATACCTTTGACCAAGATTCGGCTGTTGGATTTATCAAGCTTTGGGGGCTTCCGACTAAGGTTTATTCAGAAGTTCAGAAAAATGTTGAGTAGTGACGCGATAGAAAGGGACGACAGGATATGTCGAAAAATACAAAATTATGGGGTGGTCGATTTGAAGGCACTGTGGAAGAGTGGGTAGAACAGTTCGGTGCGAGTATTTCCTTTGATCATCAGCTGGCAAAATTTGATTTGATGGGTTCCCTAGCTCATGTTCAAATGCTAGGACAGACTGGCATTTTAAGCTTGGAAGAGGCAGAGCAGATCCAAGATGGTCTGCAAGCTTTGTTGCGAGATTTAGAGGCAGGGGAGCTTCATTTTGATATTGCAAATGAAGATATTCATATGAATATGGAAGTGTTGCTGACAGAGAAAATCGGTCCTCTGGCTGGGAAACTACATACGGCTCGTTCTCGGAATGACCAAGTCGCAACGGATATGCACTTATATCTAAAGGAGCAGCTTGGCCATGTCTTGGATAAGTTGGCGAATCTGAACAGTGTTTTGCTGGATTTGGCTGAAAAACATGTGGAAACCATCATGCCAGGCTATACCCATTTGCAGCACGCCCAACCGATTAGTTTTGCCCATCATCTCATGGCTTATTACAATATGTTTCAAAGGGACAGCGAACGCTTTGCATTTAACTTGAAACATACGGACCTATCTCCCCTGGGTGCGGCTGCCTTGGCGGGGACAACTTTTCCAATCGATCGTCAATTATCGAGTGATTTATTGGGTTTCCAACAACCCTATACCAATTCCTTGGACGCAGTGAGTGACCGTGATTTTATCTTGGAATTTCTGTCAAATGCCAGCATTTTGATGATGCATATGAGTCGTTTTTGTGAGGAAATCATCAATTGGTGCAGTTTTGAGTATCAGTACATTAGCTTGTCTGATAGCTTTTCAACGGGTTCGTCTATCATGCCCCAGAAGAAAAATCCTGATATGGCCGAATTGATTCGAGGGAAGACAGGACGGGTTTACGGGCACTTACTCGGACTATTGACCGTCATGAAGTCTTTGCCTCTGGCCTATAATAAGGATTTGCAAGAGGACAAGGAAGGCATGTTTGATACAGTAGACACGATTTTAAATTCTCTGGATGTGTTGGCAGGTATGCTATCGAGCATGCAGGTTAATAAGGCCAAAATGCAGCAATCTACAGAGAATGATTTTTCGAATGCGACCGAACTGGCAGATTATTTGGCTGAAAAAGGACTCCCTTTTAGAGAAGCGCATGAAATAGTAGGGAAATTGGTTCTAGACTCTATCAAGCATGGTAAAAACATCCAAGATTGGGATTTGGAGGAGTTGCAAGTCTACCATCCCTTGATTGAAGAGGATATTTATATCTACTTGCGCCCAGAAACCGCTGTTCAGAGACGGAATTCCTTAGGAGGAACCGGCTTTGAGCAAGTGAAATACCAGATAGAACAAGCGAAGAAAGAACTTAAAGGGAAAAATTGATTCGTTTGCAAAGTAAGAAAGAGAGGTTGAGATGATTTATCAGCCTCTTTCTTGTCTTCTCCAACCAAGCGTGTTATAATGAATACTGCTCAAGCGACCTTCAATCGTTGAAGCACACACGACCTTCAATCGTGAATAAACGAATAGATGGGAGACTTACCATGAGTGATAACTCTAAAACACGTGTTGTTGTAGGGATGAGTGGTGGTGTTGATTCGTCGGTGACGGCTCTCTTGCTCAAGGAGCAGGGCTACGATGTGATCGGTATCTTCATGAAGAACTGGGATGACACAGATGAAAACGGCGTCTGTACGGCGACCGAAGATTACAAGGATGTGGCTGCGGTGGCAGACCAGATTGGCATTCCTTACTACTCTGTCAATTTTGAAAAAGAGTACTGGAACCGCGTTTTTGAGTATTTCCTAGCGGAATACCGTGCAGGACGCACGCCAAATCCAGATGTTATGTGCAACAAGGAAATCAAGTTCAAGGCCTTTTTGGACTATGCTATGACCTTGGGAGCAGACTATGTAGCGACTGGGCATTATGCCCGAGTGGCGCGTGATGAGGATGGCATCGTTCACATGCTTCGTGGCGTGGACAATGGCAAGGACCAGACCTATTTCCTCAGTCAACTTTCGCAAGAACAACTCCAAAAAACCATGTTCCCCTTGGGACATCTGGAAAAGCCTGAAGTTCGCAGACTCGCAGAAGAAGCAGGACTTGCGACTGCTAAGAAGAAAGACTCGACAGGGATTTGCTTTATCGGAGAAAAGAACTTTAAAAACTTTCTCAGCAACTATCTGCCAGCTCAGCCTGGTCGCATGATGACTGTGGATGGTCGCGATATGGGTGAGCATGCCGGCCTTATGTATTATACGATTGGTCAGCGTGGCGGACTCGGTATCGGTGGCCAACACGGCGGAGACAATGCTCCTTGGTTCGTTGTTGGAAAAGACCTGAGCAAGAATATCCTCTATGTCGGCCAAGGTTTCTACCATGATTCGCTTATGTCAACCAGCCTAGAAGCCAGTCAAGTTCATTTTACTCGTGAGATGCCAGAGGAATTTACGCTAGAATGTACGGCTAAATTCCGCTACCGTCAGCCTGATTCTAAGGTGACAGTACATGTCAAAGGAGATAAGGCAGAGGTCATCTTTGCGGAACCGCAACGCGCCATCACACCAGGACAGGCAGTTGTCTTTTACGATGGCGATGAGTGTCTCGGTGGCGGTTTGATTGACAATGCCTACCGCGATGGACAGGTTTGTCAGTACATTTAAGATTTTCTAAGAGGAAAGAGAATGTTTCAGTTTTTTAAGAAAAAAACGGCTAAAAAAGAGCAAACAATGAGCCTCTCTGACTATAAGAAAGAGTATTTGAGAGAGAAAACGACAGAGTCAATTGAAGCCTTGTTCAAGGAATTGAAACAAGCTAAAGTCTGGGTCCCCTTCAATCCGAATCTTCTGGATGAGAGTGATGAACAAGAAGGGGTACGACTAAAACCGGATATTCTGCGAAAGGGAGACGACTACTTCTATCCTTGTTTCTTAACTGAACAAGATATTCCCAGGGACTATTATGACCGTTTTTCCTGGTTGCAATTACCTCTTACGGACTGTTTATCTGTTGCGGAAGAGATAGGGGAGTTTCCGGTGAGAGGGATTGTTCTGGATGCCTTCTCTGACCCAGTCGAGATTGACAAAGGAGCTTTTGAAGCGATTCGCCAATTATAGTACATTTAGATTGACAAATTTTCTCAATTTGCTACAATAATAAAAGCAATAGAAATGATGGTCAAAGCTCATGGATGTTGCAGGCTTTTTTGTCCTGCACTTCTTTGGAGTTTTGACTGTTTTTGTGTCGTTTAAGGGAAAGGACAAAAATGACTCAACAAGACTTTCGGACAACAGTGGGAGACACGGTCTTTGGTGTTCGGGCGGCAGCCTTGATTCTCCAAAATGGCAAGCTCCTAGTTACTAAAGACAAGGGTAAATATTACACTATCGGCGGTGCGATTCAAGTCAATGAAAGCACGGAAGACGCGGTAGTCCGTGAAGTGAAGGAAGAACTAGGTGTCAAAGCTCAAGCTGGGCAGCTAGCTTTCGTGGTTGAAAATCGTTTTGAACAGGACGGTGTTTCCTATCACAACATCGAGTTTCATTACCTGGTGAATTTGCTTGAAGAAGCTCCATTGACCATGCAGGAAGATGTGAAAAGGCAACCTTGTGAGTGGATTGATTTGGATCAGCTCCAGAATATCCAGCTAGTTCCAGCCTTTTTAAAAACAGCCCTACCAGAATGGAACGGCCAACTAAAACACATTCATCTTGAGGAATAGGAGAGAAAATGATGGTTAAGCTTATTGCCCATGTACTTGTTCATAGTGGTGGTGATTATTTGCTCATTCAGCGTTCGGAAATTAAAAGAGGAGAACCCAACGTTTATCCAACTTACTGGGATATTCCTGGTGGCGGGGTTGAAAAGGGTGAACTTCCGCGAGATGGTGCTCTTAGAGAATGCATTGAAGAAGCGGGAGTTAGGCTAGATAGCAGTTCGCTCAAACTTCTTCACGAAGATAGTCAACTGGATACCTCTAAGGATACGGTTTTTACTCGCTTAGTTTATAAAGCAGAGTGGATTGGGGAGAAGCCAATTATCAGATTAGATCCTGAAGAGCATACACACTTTAAATGGGTTACTATGGATCAAGCTCTAGAGGAGGAGAAGTTAGTTCCTTATTTGCGAGAAATTTTTGAAAGGTTAAGAAATGACTTATAATTTTACGGAAGAATACGATATTATTGTAATTGGTGCGGGGCACGCGGGGGTAGAAGCATCTCTAGCAGCCAGCCGTATGGGCTGTAAGGTCTTGCTTGCGACCATCAACATTGAAATGCTGGCTTTCATGCCTTGTAACCCTTCAATCGGTGGTTCTGCCAAGGGGATTGTCGTGCGTGAAGTCGATGCCCTCGGTGGCGAGATGGCCAAAACCATTGACAAGACTTACATCCAGATGAAGATGCTCAATACTGGGAAAGGTCCAGCTGTCCGTGCCCTTCGTGCGCAAGCTGACAAGGAGCTTTACTCTAAGGAGATGCGCAAGACAGTTGAAAATCAAGAAAATCTCACCCTTCGTCAAACCATGATTGATGAAATTTTGGTGGAAGATGGCAAGGTTGTCGGTGTGCGTACAGCTACCCATCAAGAGTATGGAGCAAAAGCGGTTATTGTAACCACAGGAACAGCCCTCCGTGGGGAAATCATCATCGGAGACCTCAAGTACTCATCAGGTCCTAATCACAGTCTTGCTTCTATTAACCTAGCTGATAATCTCAAGGAATTGGGCCTCGAAATCGGTCGTTTCAAGACAGGAACGCCTCCACGTGTCAAGGCTTCTTCTATCAACTACGATGTGACAGAGATTCAGCCAGGAGATGAAGCGCCAAATCACTTCTCCTACACTTCACGTGATGAGGACTATGTCAAGGACCAGGTGCCATGCTGGTTGACCTACACCAATGGTACCAGTCATGAGATTATCCAAAACAACCTCCACCGTGCGCCTATGTTTACAGGTGTGGTCAAGGGAGTGGGACCTCGTTACTGTCCGTCAATTGAAGACAAGATTGTGCGCTTTGCGGACAAGGAACGCCACCAACTTTTCCTTGAGCCAGAAGGGCGCAATACAGAGGAAGTTTATGTTCAAGGTCTATCAACCAGTCTGCCAGAGGATGTACAGCGTGACTTGGTTCATTCTATCAAAGGTCTGGAAAATGCAGAGATGATGCGAACAGGTTATGCCATTGAGTACGACATGGTCTTGCCACACCAGTTGCGTGCGACTTTGGAAACCAAGAAAATCTCAGGACTCTTTACTGCTGGTCAGACAAATGGAACGTCAGGTTACGAAGAAGCTGCTGGCCAAGGGATTATCGCTGGTATCAATGCGGCTCTAAAAATCCAAGGCAAGCCAGAGTTGATTTTGAAGCGAAGCGACGGTTATATCGGGGTGATGATTGATGACTTGGTGACCAAGGGAACTATTGAACCCTATCGTCTCTTGACCAGTCGTGCTGAATACCGTCTCATCCTCCGTCATGACAATGCCGATATGCGTTTGACAGAGATGGGGCGCAAGATTGGCCTCGTTGATGATGAACGCTGGGCTCGTTTTGAAATCAAGAAAAATCAATTTGACAATGAAATGAAGCGTTTAGACAGCATCAAACTCAAGCCAGTCAAGGAAACCAATGCCAAGGTTGAGGAGATGGGCTTCAAACCATTGACTGATGCGGTGACAGCAAAGGAATTCCTTCGTCGCCCAGAAGTGTCTTACCAAGATGTGGTGACCTTTATCGGACCTGCTGCAGAGGACTTGGATGACAAGATTATCGAATTGATTGAAACAGAAATCAAGTACGAAGGCTACATTTCCAAAGCCATGGATCAGGTTGCCAAGATGAAACGCATGGAAGAAAAACGCATTCCAGCCAATATCGACTGGGATGATATTGACTCGATTGCGACAGAAGCCCGTCAGAAGTTCAAACTCATCAATCCAGAAACCATCGGCCAAGCTAGCCGTATTTCGGGAGTAAATCCAGCAGATATTTCTATTTTGATGGTGTATCTGGAAGGTAAAAATCGTAGTATTTCTAAAAATCAAGAAAAAAAAGCATAGAGAAAAACAGCTCCGAAGACGGGGCTGTTTTTTTTGACTTGTATTCAATGAAAATCAAAGAGTATTATTCTTCATCTGGTGTGAGGATCATAGGGATGATAATCGGTTCACGTTCTGTATTTTCATAGAGGAAGGGGCGAATGGCGTTGACAATGGCACCATTGACAGATTGCACGCTAGCATCTTTGTTCTTCAGCGCGATACGAATTGCATTGAAGAGGATGCGCTGGCTTTGGCGAATCAAGTCTCCAGATTCTCTCATGTAGACAAAGCCTCGGCTGAGGATATCAGGCCCAGACAAGATCATTTTAGACTTGAAGTCAACAGTTGCGACTGCTAGAACGACACCATCTTCAGATAGATCTCTACGGTCTTTGAGGACAGCAGCGCCGATTTCACCGATACGATTTCCATCGACATAGATATCTTGGGCATTGAAGTGACCTGCGATACGAGCTGAGTTAGCAGTAAGGGCAAGCACATCACCATTGCTCATGATAAAGATATTGTCCTTCTCGACACCCGTATCCACCGCTAGTCCAGCATGGACTTTCTGCATACGGTATTCACCGTGGACAGGCATGAAGTATTTGGGCTTGATCAAACGGAGCATGAGTTTTTGCTCTTGCTGACCACCGTGTCCAGAGGTGTGGATATTGTTAATCTTACCGTGGATGACTTCGACACCAGCTTCAGAAATGATGTTAATCAGCTTGTTGACGCTAGTGGTGTTTCCAGGGATTGGGCTAGAAGAGAAGATAACGGTATCGCCGGGTTGGAGTTGCACCTGACGGTGGGTTCCGTTAGCGATACGAGAGAGGGCTGCCATCGGCTCCCCTTGACTACCTGTACAAAGGATCAGAACCTCGCCAGCGGGGTAGTCTTTGATTTCATTTGGCTCGATAAAGGTTCCCTTAGGAGCTTTGATGTAGCCAAGCTCGATCCCGTTGACAATGGCCTTTTCCATCGAACGACCAAAGACCGCAATCTTGCGTCCAGTCTTAACAGCGGCATCCGTTGCTTGCTGGAGACGGAAGATATTTGAGGCAAAGGATGCAAAGATGATACGTCCTTCAATACCTTGAATGATCTTCATGATGGACTGACCAACGACTTTTTCAGAGTTGGTAAAGGTTGGCACTTCTGCATTTGTCGAGTCAGAGAGGAGGCAGAGCACACCCTCTTCACCAAGGGCTGCCATCCGGTGCAAGTCCGCTGGTTCACCAACTGGGGTGAAGTCGAACTTGAAGTCACCTGTACAGACGATTTTCCCTTGAGGGGTATGAATGACAATCCCTAAAGGCTCTGGAATGGAGTGAGTGGTTCTAAAGAAAGTTGCCTTGAGATTTTTAAAGGTCAACTCAGTGTTGTGGTTGATTTCGTATAGTTTGGCGTTGCGTAAGAGACCATGTTCTTCGAGTTTTCCACGGATCAAAGCCAGGGCAAGCGGTCCAGCGTAGATAGGGACATTTGCTTGCTTGAGCAGGAAAGGAATCCCACCGATGTGATCCTCGTGTCCGTGTGTGATCAAGACAGCCTTGACGCGGTCGATATTGTCTACGATGTAAGAGTAATCAGGAATGACATAGTCGATACCCAGCAAGTCATCTTCTGGGAATTTAATCCCAGCATCGACGATGATAATCTCGTCTTGGTATTCAATTCCGTATGTGTTTTTCCCGATTTCTCCCAGACCACCGATGGCAAAAACGCCGACTTCTTCAGGTTTAAGAGTGTAGGCCATATTAGAACTCCGTAATCTCGAAAGCGCCAGTTTCTTTTTCGTAATCTAGCAATTTGTCAGACAAGAGTTCGATATACTCGATGTTGTACTCTGGGCGGTTTTCTTCGACAAGTTGGCGAGCAGCGATACGGCCCTCAAGTTCTGAGTTGGCATCGATGTCTAGGTAAAGTGAGCGTGTTGTTTCACGACGTGGGCTACGTTCTTTTGTTTCTTGATAAAAAACTTTGTAAATCATATAGTTCCTTTCTATTTACAGGTCAGCTTATTCCAAACTTTTAGCAGAGATTTGCTTGATTTCATTCCATTTTGTGTCTAGATTGACCTTGATTCGTTACAATTATTTCAATTATACCACAAAATGAAAAATTAGTAAAAGACGGAAATGGAGAAAGTCGGGAGGGGAAGAAGGAACAAAAAGACAGGTAGGATTTGGTCGGAGAGCGCTTAGGTGTTATAATTAAAGGGGGAATCTATGGAGATAGTAGGTTTGAGGAAGAATACAGTTCTAGTTTCATTAATCGTTGGTGTAGATGGTTGGGGCAGAATGATATCTTTGAAAAAAGAAAAAGCTCTTGAGAAATCTCAAGAGCAAATAAAAAGGCTGAGACAAAACTCGGGGATTTTCCTGGAGCAGTCCAGATGGCAGCACCTCTACCTGAAGCGAATGCATCGCAACCTTTGAATGACTTGTCACCAAATCAAACTCGATCTCAGCCTTTACTTAATTCTATCATCTATGAGGCTAAGAAGTCAATCTATAAGTATAACGATGTAGAAATAGCATGGAGTGGAGCGCTTACTAAAAGGTAAAGACAAGCACTTAATTTAAGAGTAAGCAAAAAGAGAGGACCAATGGTAGTCAGGGGTCTTTACAGCTCAAAGCTGAGGGCAGTCCCACACCCGTACCAGAAGTTGGTACCTTTGAACGCTCTGTTACCAGTCGCCCTACGTTATCCTCTCAATATTTATATTTTACTATAACTTACTGAGGGAATCAACTTTAAAAGCATCAAAAAGCTCCTGACCGAAGTCAAGAGCCATCTAACACTGGGGGCGAATTGTTCAATCGCAATTTCAGTTCTTTAGAAACCAAAGTTTCAGGGATAGCACTGCAACCCGAAGAGTCAACGACTCAACCTGATTTTCCTACCAATGTTGAATTACATTTTAACATTGATAGACCAACATTGTCAACAGTTTAAATAAAAAAGGAATACCAGAAGGAGGATTAAGAATGTTTAGTTTGTTTGAATTTGCAGTAGGGGTTCGCCTCTTGATGTTTGTAGTCTTTGTAGCTTGTGTCTATGGGGGGAATGCCCTGTTTGTGCATCTGGAACACCGCAAAACAAAGTTCCTTTGGAAGCTTGCTTTTGTGACGCTCTATTCAATTTTTCTTCTCCTGGTCACCTATGTTGTCTGGTTCGTTTTCTACTTTGGTTTAAATGCCTAAAGTCAATTATTCATCTAAATATACAGAAAATCCACCTCGTCTTGATAGATGGGATGGACTTTTTCTATTTTTAGGTGCTATCTTTATTGTTATGACGATGATTTCTCAAATCGAAAATCGAGTTGAAACATAAATGCATGATCCAAATTTTTTACAAAGAACCTTTCAATTTCCTTGTTCACTTTTCTATTCAAAAAAGATATAACTTTTTTAAATTTTTTGTGTAGAATTGCTTGTCTAAGTGGCAGGCCTCTTTTGTTTCAAAACAAAGAAAATTCCCATGCGCTGGCTTTTGTAGTATAATAGTAAACAGACAAAAAGATAGGAATGTGTTATGAAAGTATTAGCTTTTGATACGTCCAGCAAGGCTCTTTCTCTAGCCATTTTAGAGGACAAGCAGGTTCTTGCCGAGACGACGATTAATATTAAGAAGAATCACAGTATTACCCTCATGCCTGCCATCGATTTTTTGATGGCCAGTCTGGATTGGACACCTAAGGATTTGGATCGAATCGTGGTGGCTGAAGGCCCAGGTAGCTACACAGGCTTACGAATTGCGGTAGCAACTGCCAAGACCTTGGCTCATACCCTGAACATTGAGTTAATTGGTATGTCGAGTCTTTTGTCTCTGGTACCGCGCCAACAAGAAGGCTTACTTGTTCCCCTGATGGATGCGCGTCGCAACAATGTTTATGCAGGATTTTATGAAAATGCCAAACCTGTCATGCCAGAAGCACACTTGTCCTTTGCGGAAGTGCTAGAAAAAGTCACGGATGCTGAACAGGTGACCTTTGTTGGAGAAGTTGGCCCCTTTGTGGAGCAGATCCAAGAACAGCTACCACAAGCTAGTTACCAGGAAACCTTGCCAAATGCAGCTAATCTAGCTCTTTGGGCATGGGACAAGAAAGCAGACTCCTTGCACGATTTTGTACCAAACTATCTCAAGCGTGTAGAAGCTGAGGAAAACTGGCTCAAGAACCATACCGAGTCTGGTGAGTCTTACATTAAACGCCTATGATAGAAATCAAACGAATCCAACAGCGACCTGCCCTAGCTCAAGCCATCTACGCTGTCATGGCAGCTGTTTACCCAGTCAGTCCTTGGACCCTGGAACAAATCCAAGCAGACCTGTCTCAAGACCAGACATGGTATGCTGTGGCTTATGATGGGGCAGAAGTGATTGGCTTTCTAGCTGTTCAGGAGAATCTCTTTGAGGCAGAAGTCTTGCAAATCGCTGTCAAAAAAGCCTATCAGGGGCAGAAAATCGCGACAGCCTTGTTTGACTTTTTGCCTGCCGACAAAGAAATTTTCCTCGAAGTCAGAAAGTCAAACCAACGAGCGCAAGCATTTTACAAGAAAGAAAAGATGGCGGTCATCGCTGAGCGAAAGGCCTACTACCATGACCCAGTCGAGGACGCCATCATCATGAAGAGAGAAATAGATGAAGGATAGATACATTTTAGCATTTGAGACATCCTGTGATGAGACCAGTGTCGCCGTACTGAAAAACGATGATGAGCTCTTGTCCAATGTCATTGCTAGTCAAATTGAGAGTCACAAACGCTTTGGGGGCGTAGTGCCAGAAGTGGCCAGTCGTCACCATGTCGAGGTTATTACAGCCTGTATCGAGGAAGCACTGGCAGAAGCAGGAATTACCGAAGATGACGTAACAGCCGTTGCCGTTACTTATGGACCGGGCTTGGTTGGAGCCTTACTAGTTGGTTTATCAGCTGCTAAGGCCTTTGCTTGGGCACATGGACTTCCGCTGATTCCCGTTAATCACATGGCTGGTCACCTCATGGCAGCTCAGAGTGTGGAGCCTTTGGAGTTTCCTTTGTTGGCACTCTTGGTCAGCGGAGGACACACCGAGTTGGTCTATGTTTCCGAGGCTGGTGATTATAAAATTGTTGGGGAGACACGAGACGATGCGGTTGGTGAGGCCTATGATAAGGTTGGCCGTGTCATGGACTTGACCTATCCAGCAGGTCGCGAGATTGATGAGCTAGCTCATCAGGGACAGGATATTTATGACTTTCCTCGTGCTATGATTAAGGAAGATAACCTGGAGTTTTCATTCTCAGGTCTCAAGTCTGCCTTTATCAATCTTCACCACAATGCTGAGCAAAAGGGAGAGAGCTTGTCCAAGGAAGATCTGTCAGCTTCCTTTCAAGCAGCAGTCATGGATATTCTTATGGCAAAAACCAAGAAAGCCTTAGAAAAATACCCTGTTAAAACCCTAGTCGTAGCCGGTGGCGTGGCAGCTAATAAAGGTCTCAGAGAACGCCTAGCAACCGAAATCACAGATGTCAAGGTCATCATCCCACCCCTACGCCTTTGCGGAGACAATGCAGGTATGATTGCCTATGCCAGCGTCAGCGAGTGGAATAAAGAAAACTTTGCAGGCTTGGATCTCAATGCCAAACCGAGTCTCGCCTTTGATACCATAGAATAAAGAGTCAGCTTGAAGCTGGCTTTTTTACTCCAGAAAGTGTCAGAATATTTTGACAAATCTGTAAAAATGATGATATAATATGTAAAAATTAGGAGGTGGTCAGATGATTGAGAGAATGGAATTGGGAGAGTTTTACAAGGAACTGCGCCTGGCGAGAAAACTCAAGCAGTCAGATGTGGCTTGTGATGGGCTGACAGCATCCCAGCTATCCAAGTTTGAACTGGGACAGTCTATGCTGTCTGCAGATAAACTGATACTAGCTATCCAAGGGATAAATGTGACCTTCGATGAGTTTGGACACAAGCTTAATAATTATCAGGAATCCCCACACATGCGATTTGGACGAAAGGTTGTAGATCGTTTTGCCCATCAAGATATAGCTGGCTTAGAGAAACTATTAGAGGAAGTCGAGCAGGAACAGATGGCGCAGACCTATCGTCGTTTGAATGCTATTGTGATCAAAGATGCTATCCATTCCTTGGATAAAAACTATCCGCTAGAAGAAGAGGATAGTGAGTTTTTGACTAGCTACCTCTATGCTATCGAGTCTTGGACCTGGTTTGAACTCTATCTTTTTTGCAATACCATGCCTTTCTTAAGTAATCAAGATCTGATTTTTTTATCCACCTCTTTACTTGAAAAATCCAAGGAATTTAAAGAGTTGGTACACAATCAATTGTATATGAAAAGTGGTTATCTTAATATCATCTCAGAGCTCATGGAGCGTAAGCTTTTCTCTTACATCCCAATCTTTGAAGCCGAGTTGGAGAGTATGCTCCGGCCATATGATGTTTTTGAGAAAGTATCATTGCAGTTTTTAAAGAAGATGAGTGTATTCCTTCAAACCAAGGGGAGCAATCAAAAAGAGATTGAACACTTTATCCAATCTCTGCAAATATTAGAAAATCCACAATTAACAGCCCTTTTTGAATTGCGTTTGCAGCAATACAAAGAGCTTATCGATTAGTTAGAAAAGGAATGACAATAACCCACTCTAAAATAAGTAGGAGTATCAGTTGGATTTTGCTTTTTTTCATCATTATATCCCTCCTTGTGAGTAGTACCTTCATTATATCAGGGAAAGAGTCAAATCTACAAAAATCGCAAATGTGAAATTTCCATGAGAAAAAATATCAAATATGCGATTTTCTAAAATGAGCTAATTTCTGTGTTATACTGTCCTTGTAAGACATTTGAAGCAAATCCTAGGTTGCAGAAGTGGTTTACAAAGAAAAATAATTAAAGGAGAAAAGAAATGCATAATCTAATGGAACTTGAATTGTTACCTGAAGAGCCAGTAATTACTGTATCACGTGAAGTTTGTAAGTGGACTTGCTCATTTACTGCTCTTTAAGAATAATTGGTTAAAATTAAGGATAGTTAATTACTAATTAACTATCCTTAATTTCATTTTAGAGATAATGTATTTATTATATTTATGGATAGATTACAAACAATGCTGAATAAAATACAAGTTGACACTTACCATAAAAATGGGTGGTTATTTGTGAAGTATAGTAACAATAAACTTACACAGGGATGGAAACTTCATGTAAGCAGTCAACTAAAAGACGCTTGTAATATTTTTTATATTGTTGCACAAGAGCTGGAGAAGGAAAGATGTAACTACAAAGTTCTAGATTGTTTGGATGAGTTAAAAAAATTGAATTCTCCGAGGGAAGTTTCTCCTACTGCAAATAAGTTTATCACTATATATCCGTCTAGTAGGAAGCAGGCCAAACGAATAATATTAAATCTAAAAGAAAAGTTAGAAAACTATAAAGCTCCAAGGATTTTATCAGATTTTCAATGTGGTGAACATTCTCCAATACATTATAGATATGGGGCGTTTAAAGCAATTAAAAACTACAATTTTTCTGAAAATAAAATTGTCTACATGATGAAAAATAGTAGAGGAGAATTAGTAGAGGATCTGAGATTAAATTATCCGTATTTGCCAGAAGGGGTTAAGGATTTATTTACTGATGTGGAAAAAAATAAATTATTTAAACCCTCCCCGGGAATTCCAGAGAATCACCCTTTAAATCACTATAATATCGAGTGTATTCTGAAAAAATCCAATAGAGGAAATGTTTACAGAGCTGTAGTAAAAAATAGTAATCAGAAAGTGATAATAAAACATGCACGACCATATGTTTATAGTTGGGATGATGGTTTCTCTGCAATTGATGAATTAAAGAATGAAGCAACAAATTTGAAAGTATTTCAGAACAAGTCCTATACGACAGAATTAATTGAAGAGTTTTATGTCAATGAAGATTACTTCGTAGTGCAAAAGTTTATACCAGGATATAATTTTTTTGATTTAAAAAATATTGATATCGAAAAAAATGTAATTATTAATAATATAATTGATATTATTAATGACATTCATGCTGAAGGATATTTAGCAGTGGATATTTCTCCAACAAACTTTATATTGGATGATTTTGGTCGTGTTAGGTTAATAGACCTAGAAAATTTTACAAACAAAAATAATACTGTTAGAAGAGCTGCTACAAAATTCATGATAAATACTGATTGTTCCTCAAAAATTTGTACCATTCAACAGGATTATTTTGCACTTGCAATGTTGAGTTTGGCGATTATGCGCGAGCATGTTTTAATATTTGAAGGAGAGGACGTCTTCTTAAATATAACTGCTTTAGATAAAATCAAGTCTTGTATGTATATGGAGAAAGAAATTGGGAACATAACTAAATCGCAATTTAACTGGTTGATGTATTTATTGAATTTAAGTGAACAAGAGAAGTTAGACCGATTCGAGAAGATGAAGTATATAAACGATTTTGAAGATGAAAATATAGGATTTCATTCAAAGAGAGTTAATTCCTCATTCGATTTTCAAATTGAAAATGAGACACTTATTAACTATCTTCTTTCATTAAATATGAATAGAGAAAGTAGGATACTAAATTCAAATGAATTTGGAGAATTTGTTAGTCCAGTATCGTTTCAACATGGCTTATCAGGATATTTGTTTTATTTATCACACATGAGAGACATTTCTGACAATGGTAGAATTATCGAGTGGCTTATCTCTGAAGGAAATCAAAATAAAGGAAATGGGTATTTAAATGGTTATTCAATTTTATTTGGTTCTTCTGGATATCTTTGGGCATTATTAGAGTTCTATAAAAAATTTGCCAGCAACAATCCAAGTAGAGAATTGATTATAGATAAAACTAGAGAAATTTATAAAGACTTGATAAGTAATTATCAGAAAGTTGAAGTATTTGACTTTGCTTTAGGAAAGTCAGGTGTTTTATTGAGTATTATGAAATACTGTATAAATTTCAATGATGTCGATAGTATGAAATTTATTAGAGAAAAAATAGAGGAGTTATATTTATATTTTGTAGAAGAGATACAAAATGTTAATAGTTTAAAAGAATGTAATTTTGCACATGGTTTAGCTGGGATTGCATACGTAATTTCAATTTATAATTCGGAATTTGAATTTAAGGTAGCTTACGAAAATAGTATTAATGTATTTAATAATCTGTTAGAAAATCTGTTAGAAAATGAATATAGTAGACTAAATGCAACTCCTACAAATTTAGAACTATCGTGGTGCGAAGGAACTTCAGGAATCTTACTTTATTTTGAATTATTATATGATAAAAGGTATTCAAAAATAATTTCAAGATTTCAACAACTTGCTTTCAAATTCAATCTTATTCAGTCAAGTTGTTATTGTCATGGTTTATCCAGTTTGTTGCAAACTCTAAACTATCAGGATAATTTAAATTTACGTGAGAATGTAATTGAGATTTTATTAAGTAGATCCAAAAGAGATAAAAATGGTATTTTGGTATTTGAATGTGAAGAAAGTTCAGATACATTATTTGATTTTGGAATCGGAAATCTAGGGATTTATTGGTCTATCCTTGGGAAGAACTTCCCATTTGAATTCAAAAAGGAGTTGCGATGAAAGTATTTATTCAAAATAGAGATTTTAGGCAATTAACCATCAACCAGTGGATTTCGACGGTTGGGGATACGATTTTTTATCTTGCTTTTTTGAATTATGTAGCAGACGCTTCGTTTGCCCCCTTGGCAATTTTACTCATTACGATTTCAGAGACTGTTCCTCAAGTTCTGCAAATCTTTATGGGAGTTTTGGCTGACTTTCAACATCATCGTGTTCTAAAGTATACGCTTATTAGTTTTGTCAAATTTGTACTTTATTCTATAGTTGCACTTTCGCTTTCAGGGCAGTCCTTTTCCTTATGGCTTGTATTCTTTATTTGTTTGATGAACCTCTTGTCGGATACATTGAGTTACTTTTCAGGAGCCATGCTAACTCCTATTTTTATAAGAATCATTGGGAAAGAACATCTGACAGAAGCTATTGGCTTTAAACAATCAACAGTTAGTTTAGTTCGGACAATCAGTAATATTCTAGGAGGGGTTTTACTAGGAATTCTTTCCATTCAGTTCATTTCCTTGCTAAACGCTCTGACGTTTCTGATAGCATTTGTAGGTATTCTTCTCATAAAAAATGATCTTTTGAAAGTTGAAAAAACAATTAGCTATCAAGAAGGTCTTTCTATAAAATCGTTTTGCCAGCATTTGTTCCAATCATCGAAATTGATCTGGAATATGGATAGAGTAATCTTCATTTTATTTATCGTCTCTATCAGCCAAGCGGTGATCAATGTCACTGTTCCTATTTCGACTCTTTTTTTAAGAATCCAACCGTTTTTGAATTTACAAACCGGTCAATCACTCGCTTTGTTATCAACACTAGAATTGTTAGCACTTATTGTTGGAAGTCTTGTGAGTGGCTATCTGAAAAATACGGTTTCTATAAAAACAGCTCTATACGCTTCGGTCGTCATCCAGTTACTCCTTCTAGTAGGATTTGCCACAGTTCATTTTGGTTTGATTCTGCTTTTCAGCTCCTTGGATGCCTTCATCGCAGGGTTACTCTCTCCTAGACTGCAAGAACTCGTCTTTAAACAAATACCTGAGGAGTCAATGGGAGCGGTTCAATCCTCTATTGGTGCTATTACGGTTGTTTTACCAAGTCTATTCACAATCGTTTTCGTAACGATTGCTACAAGTTTTGGGACCCTAGCGGTCAGCTTTATTCTATTGCTATTACTCCTAACCGCATTTGTCATGCTCTTGAATATTCGTGAGAGCATTTAGTAGGGAACTTTGATTTAACTTTTGTTCATACGATAAGGCTGGCGCTCCAGTCTTTTTCTTATCTCCAATATCTAATAATAGTCCTTGCTCAATTCCTTGTTACCTTAAATGAAAAAGTAATTTTAGAATCTAACCACGGAATCCGACTCTATCAAAGTTTGTCAATCATAGAGTTTTTTAGTATAGTAGAAATATGAAATTTACAAAAATAATCAGTGGTTTGCTTGCTCTTGGAGTGATAATCTTATTTATAAAATCTTACCAAAATTTTAAAAATTTGGAATTTCCTAGTACGCAGTTAGTCATGTTTAAATCGCTTTCGTTTTATATGTCTGTAGAATCTTTTGAAAATACATTTGTCGCAGCTGACAAAGTCGTGGAAGAGGAGGAAATGGCCTATCGTGATACTTGGCGTGCAGAAGACCCGTATTTCTATAAAACAGGTCGCCTTTTCTATTATTACGAAAATATGAGATGGGAAGGCTATACTATCCGCGCAGATTTTACATTTTCAAAATGGCATACCTTGGAAGAAGCGAGGGCTTCTTTTCCTGTTGCTTCAAAAATGGAACAGAAAGAACTACTTGACAAACTATCGCAGGCTATAAAAACAGAAATTGAATCTTTACCAGACTATCAGTCTATGACAGTTGAAATGGTAGGACTAGATCAAGATTCTTATCAATATAAAGTCAAATTACAAGGGCAAACGGAGGATCTCTGGGTCGAGGTTTATTCGACAGAACTTGGATATCATGAAAAGCTTGAAGATAAGGAGTATGGGGTTGGGATTAGTCAATATCGGAGGCATGCATCGTAATCCTTTCCTTCTATACCATAGAATAAAGAGTCAGTTAATTGTTGACTTTTTTATCTTGGACAAATGCCCGAGTTTTTTAGTATAGTAGAAATATGAAATTTACAAAAATAATGAGTATGGCACTTGCTCTAGTGGTATTGTTGCTGTCTTTAATGGTTTTTCGGATGTTTCAAAAGACGCAATTGGTCATGTTTGAATCCGTTTCTTTTAATATGCCCCTCGAATCTTTTGAAAAAGCGTTTGAAAAACCTCATGAAATAGTAGAAGAGACAGAAACAGGCTATAACAATCCTTGGCGTGCAAAAGATCCTTATCTCTATAAAACCGGGCGCCTTTTCTATGACTACGAAAACTTTAAATGGAAAAGTTACAGCGGTCGAGTGACCGTTACTTTTTCAAAATCGCATCGTTTGGAAACAGTAGCGGCTTATTTTCCCGTTACCTCAAAAGCTGAGCAGCAAGCATTGCTCGATAACTTATCCCAGACTGTAAAAAAAGAGCTTGAAGAAGTCCCAGATTACCAGTCCATGACAACTGAGACAGTAGGCATCTATGATGACGGTTATCGCTACAAGGTCAAGTTAAAAGGACAACAGTGGGAACTCTGGGTTGATGTCTATCCAACAGAAAATAAATATGCTACAGAAACAGAAACCGATAAGTATACTATCCGAGTGGATCAATTTCTCATGTATCCATGATGCTTCCTCTTCAGCACTTTTTCTGGCAATAGGTTTCGAATCCGAAACTTTTTTCTCTTCTTTGAATATGTTATAATAGTCCGTGCTGTGGCTGTGATGATGAACAGCCTCAATTGGAGAGAATATGAGGAGAAGGATGAAAGAAAAAGGATTTTGGGAAGGTGTTCAGGCGGCCATGCCGACTGCCCTTGGCTATGTCAGCATTGGTCTGGCTTGTGGGATTATCGGTGCGCCCTATGTGACACCTGTTGAGATGGGCTTGATGAGTCTCTTTGTTTATGCTGGGAGCGCCCAGTTTGCCATGTTGGCACTGATTGCAGTCCAAGCGCCTGTGGCAGCTATTGCTATGACGGTCTTTTTGATCAACTTGCGCCTCTTTTTATTGAGCTTACACGCATCGACCTATTTCCGTCATACTAGTCTCTGGCAAAATATCGGTATGTCCAGTCTCCTGACAGATGAGACCTATGGGGTTTTGATGGGAGAATTAGCCCATACAGATAAGGTCCATCCTATGTGGATGCACGGGAATAATCTCAATAGTTATGTAGCCTGGTTTATTGGGACAGTTGCGGGGACAGCTTTAGGTGGGCTTCTTCCAAATCCTGAAGTCTTTGGCTTGGACTTTGCCCTTGTCGGAATGTTTATCGGGATTTTTACTTCGCAATTTCAGATTATGCAAAGACGGGTTCCTGTACGGAATCTGCTGTGGATCCTAGCCGTTGTTGCGGTGTCCTTCTTTTTGCTCTTGACAGTAGTGTCTCAGTCGCTAGCTGTTTTGTTTGCGACCTTGCTAGGTTGTACTATGGGGGTGGTCTTAGATGGTCAGTAAATATCTTTTGTTAGCCGTTATCTTTTCAGGACTAGTGACTTGGATTCCCCGTATGATTCCCTTCATATTGGTTAAGTACAAGGGATTGCCAGCTATCGTCGAGCGTTTTTTGAAGTTTTTGCCTGTTTCCATTATCTTTGCCTTGATCCTTTCAAGCGTAGTGACTGGCAAGGTTGGGAGTCTTCCTCAAATCAAATGGCTGGACTTTTTAGCAGTCTTTCCAACGGCTTGGGTAGCCTTTCGCTACCGCAATCTAGTGGGTACGGTTCTTTTTGGAGTGGTCTTGATTGCAGTCTTGCGTCTGGTCTTTTAGTCAGCCATAAAAAAAACCTATCACCGAGATAGGTATCATATAATGGCGAAAAAAAATATTTTCTGTTAAGATAAGATTGTATTCTATTTTGGAGGAAATATCATGAAAAAAATCGTTAAGTATTCATCACTTGCTGCCCTAGGACTTGTTGCCGCAGGTGTATTGGTAGCTTGCTCAGGCGGTGAAAAGAAAGATGCTGCATCTGGTGAAGCAACATCTAGTAAAAAAGAAATTATCGTTGTAACCAATGCTACACCAAAACCATTCAACTATGAAGAAAATGGCGAATTGACTGGTTACGAGATTGAAGTGGTTCGCGCTATCTTTAAAGATTCTGACAAGTATACTGTCAAGTTTGAGAAGACAGAGTGGTCAGGTGTTTTTGCAGGACTTGATGCTGATCGTTACCAAATGGCTGTTAGCAACATCAGCTACACTAAAGAACGTGCTGAAAAATACCTTTATGCAGCTCCAACTGCTAAAAACCCTAACGTTCTTGTAGTGAAAAAAGATGACTCTAGCATCAAATCGTTTGATGATATCGGTGGAAAATCAACAGAAGTTGTTCAAGGAACAACATCTGCTAAACAGCTAGAAGACTACAACAAACAACACTCAGATAACCCAACTATCCTTAACTACGTTAAAGGGGACTTCCAACAAATCATGGTACGTTTGAGTGATGGCCGATTTGACTACAAGATTTTTGATAAAATCGGTGTAGAGACAGTCATCAAGGACCAAGGTTTGGATAACTTGAAAGTTATCGAACTTCCAAGCGACCAACAACCTTACGTATACCCACTTCTTGCCAAAGGTCAAGATGAGTTGAAGGCATTTGTGGACAAACGCATCCAAGAATTATATAAAGATGGAACCCTTGAAAAGCTATCTCAACAGTTCTTTGGCGGTTCTTATCTGCCAGCAGAAGCTGATATTAAATAAATTTTTAAATCATCCATTCTCTGGTAGATGGATGATTTTCCATTCTGTAGGTATATAGTTTCAAACTATAGGTCTTCCTATCTATTAACAATTTGCGAAATCAAATAAAGTATGAGATACTATTACGGTATTATTTTTAAAGGAGAAAGAATCATGAAAATCAAAAAATGGTTAGGCGTAGCAGCTATCGCTACAGTCGCAGGTTTGACTCTTGCAGCTTGCGGAAATTCAGAAAAGAAAGCAGACAACGAAACAGTTGTCAAAATTGCAACAGTTAACCGTAGCGGTTCTGAAGAAGCACGTTGGGATAAAATCCAAGAATTAGTTAAGAAAGACGGCATTAAATTGGAATTCACAGAGTTCACTGACTACTCTCAACCAAACAAGGCAACTGCTGATGGCGAGGTAGACTTGAACGCCTTCCAACACTACAACTTCTTGAACAACTGGAACAAAGAAAACGGGAAAGACCTTGTAGCGATTGCAGATACCTACATCTCACCAATCCGTCTTTACTCAGGTAAAAATGGGGAAGAAAACAAGTACACCAAAGTGGAAGAAATCCCAGATAACGGTGAAATCGCCGTACCAAACGATGCAACAAATGAAAGTCGTGCACTTTACTTGCTTCAATCAGCTGGTTTGATCAAATTGGATGTTTCTGGAACTGCACTTGCAACAGTTGCTAACATCACAGAAAATCCAAAGAACTTGAAGATTACTGAATTGGACGCTAGCCAAACAGCTCGTTCATTGTCATCAGTTGATGCTGCTGTTGTAAACAATACCTTCGTTACAGAAGCAAAATTGGACTACAAGAAAGCACTCTTCAAAGAACAAGCTGATGAAAACTCAAAACAATGGTACAACATCATCGTTGCGAAAAAAGATTGGGAATCATCACCTAAGGCTGATGCCATCAAGAAAATTATCGCAGCTTACCACACTGATGAAGTGAAAAAAGTTATCGAAGAAACATCAGACGGTTTGGACCAACCAGTTTGGTAATAAGACACAGGGAGGTGGGAGAGAGTTTCCACCTCTTGCTTTTGTATAGAGAGTTGATTTTAAAGAGGCACTTGTTGTCGTTTTGAGGACGCAAGTACGTAGTAGAAAGAGAGAGAAAATGGTTTTTCCTAGCGAACAAGAGCAGATTGAAAAATTTGAGAAGGATCATGTGGCCCAACATTATTTCGAAGTCTTACGCACCTTGATTTCCAAGAAATCCGTCTTTGCCCAGCAGGTTGGACTCAAGGAAGTCGCAAACTATCTGGGTGAGATTTTCAAGCGTGTGGGGGCTGAAGTGGAGATTGATGAGAGCTACACGGCTCCCTTTGTCATGGCGCATTTCAAGAGTTCGCGTCCGGATGCCAAGACCTTGATCTTCTATAATCACTACGACACCGTGCCAGCAGATGGCGACCAGGTGTGGACAGAGAATCCTTTTACCCTTTCTGTGCGAAATGGCTTTATGTATGGGCGTGGGGTTGACGATGACAAGGGCCACATCACGGCTCGTTTGAGTGCTCTGAGAAAGTATATGCAGCACCATGATGACCTGCCTGTTAATATCAGCTTCATCATGGAAGGGGCAGAGGAGTCTGCTTCTATGGATCTAGATAAGTATTTAGAGAAACACGCAGACAAACTTCGTGGGGCGGACTTGCTAGTCTGGGAACAAGGGACCAAGAACGCCTTAGAACAGCTGGAAATCTCTGGCGGAAACAAGGGGATTGTGACCTTTGATGCTAAGGTGAAAAGTGCGGATGTGGATATCCACTCAAGTTATGGTGGTGTCGTGGAATCAGCGCCGTGGTATCTTATCCAGGCTCTAAGTAGCCTACGTGCGGCAGATGGACGTATCTTGGTAGAAGGCTTGTACGAGGATGTTCAAGAGCCAAATGAACGAGAACTAGCCTTGGTAGATGCCTACGCCCAACGCAATCCAGAGGAAATTAGTCGCATTTATGGCTTGGAATTGCCTCTCTTACAAGAGGACCGCGCAGCCTTTCTAAAACGGTTCTTTTTCGAGCCAGCCCTTAATATCGAAGGGATTCAGTCAGGTTATCAAGGGCAAGGGGTTAAAACGATTTTGCCAGCAGAAGCCAGTGCTAAGCTAGAGGTTCGTTTGGTTCCTGGCCTAGAACCGCATGATGTTCTGGAAAAAATTCGGAAACAGCTAGACAAAAATGGCTTTGATAAGGTAGAATTATACTATACCTTGGGAGAGATGAGCTATCGAAGCGATATGAGCGCGCCAGCCATTCTCAATGTAATCGAGTTGGCCAAGAAATTCTATCCACAGGGCGTTTCAGTCTTGCCGACAACAGCGGGGACAGGACCTATGCATACGGTCTTTGATGCCCTAGAGGTACCAATGGTGGCCTTCGGTCTAGGAAATGCCAATAGCCGAGACCATGGTGGAGATGAAAATGTGCGAATCGCCGATTACTACACCCATATTGAATTAGTAGAGGAGCTGATTAGAAGCTATGAGTAGAGATATTATCAAGTTAGATCAGATTGATGTGACTTTTCACCAAAAGAAGAGAACCATCACAGCGGTCAAGGATGTGACCATTCACATCCAAGAAGGGGATATCTACGGTATCGTTGGATATTCTGGAGCAGGGAAATCAACTCTTGTACGGGTGATTAACCTCTTGCAAAAACCATCCGCAGGGAAAATTACCATTGATAACGACGTCATTTTTAACGGCAGAGTGACCTTGACTGCAGAGCAGTTGCGTCGTAAGCGTCAAGACATTGGAATGATTTTCCAGCATTTCAACCTCATGAGTCAAAAGACAGCAGAGGAAAATGTGGCCTTTGCCCTCAAACACTCTGGGCTAAGCAAGGAAGAAAAGAAAGCCAAAGTAGCTAAGTTGTTAGACTTGGTTGGCTTGGCGGATCGTGCCGAAAACTACCCTTCACAACTATCAGGAGGGCAAAAACAGCGTGTGGCCATTGCGCGTGCCTTGGCCAATGATCCGAAAATCTTGATTTCAGACGAGTCAACTTCTGCCCTCGACCCTAAGACAACCAAGCAAATTCTGGCCTTGTTGCAAGATTTGAACCAAAAATTAGGCTTGACCGTTGTCCTGATTACACACGAAATGCAGATTGTTAAAGACATTGCCAACCGTGTGGCAGTCATGCAGGATGGGCATTTGATTGAAGAGGGCAGTGTCCTTGAAATCTTCTCAGACCCTAAACAACCTTTGACCCAAGACTTCATCTCTACTGCAACAGGTATTGACGAAGCCATGGTTAAGATTGAGAAGCAAGAAATCGTGGAAAATCTGTCTGAAAACAGTATCTTAGTACAGCTCAAGTATGCAGGAGCTTCGACAGACGAGCCACTTTTGAATGAATTGTACAAGCGTTACCAAGTAACGGCCAATATCCTCTATGGAAATATCGAAATTCTCGATGGCACTCCCGTTGGAGAATTGGTTGTGGTCTTGTCAGGGGAAAAAGCAGCGCTAGTAGGTGCTCAAGATGCCATCCGTCAGGCTGGCGTCCAGCTAAAAGTATTGAAGGGAGGACAGTAAAATGACAGAGTTGATTCAAACTTATCTACCAAATGTCTATAAGATGGGCTGGGCTGGTCAGGCAGGCTGGGGAACAGCCATCTACCTAACTCTTTATATGACAGTTCTTTCTTTCATCATCGGAGGGTTCTTGGGGTTGGTAGCAGGTCTTTTCCTCGTCTTGACAGCGCCAGGCGGTGTCTTGGAAAATAAGGTTATCTTCTGGATTTTAGACAAGATTACCTCTATTTTCCGCGCGGTACCATTTATCATCCTCTTGGCAATCATGTCGCCACTCTCTCACTTGATTGTTAAAACAAGTATCGGGCCAAATGCAGCCCTTGTCCCCCTTTCTTTTGCAGTCTTTGCCTTCTTTGCCCGTCAGGTGCAGGTTGTCTTGGCTGAGCTGGATGGCGGTGTCATTGAGGCGGCTCAAGCGAGCGGAGCGACCTTCTGGGATATCGTGGGTGTTTACCTATCAGAAGGTTTGCCAGATTTGATTCGTGTGACGACTGTGACTTTGATTTCCCTTGTTGGGGAAACAGCCATGGCGGGAGCAGTTGGTGCTGGTGGTATCGGTAACGTGGCCATTGCTTATGGATTTAACCGTTACAATCACGATGTGACCATCTTGGCAACCATCATTATCATCTTGATTATCTTTACGATCCAGTTCTTGGGAGATTTCTTGACCAAGAAACTAAGTCATAAATAATGGAAGGAGTTCAAAGGGACTCCTTTTTGTTTTCTCACCGAAATGCAAGAAGGATAAAGCTTCTTTTTAGAAATATGCTATAATAAATAAAGGTCCTCAATTAGCAAATCAAAAAGTTTGCTGTAGGAGGGATGATAATGTAAAGGAGTTTGGCTGGTATGAATTATTTCGAGGGGAATGAGTTTTTCCTTCTCTTGTTTGTAGTTTTACTGATTGGTTTTGTGGTAAACTTTTTTGAAAAACGTAAGGACTACTATATTTTGGCGCTCTCCCTCTTATTTGCAGGAGCTATCTATGGTAAGAGTCGAGCGATGATGGTCTATTTGCTCGCCTTTGTCGTTTACCAATATTTTCTGGTTTTTCTAGCACAGAGGATAGAGGCAAAGCGGCTGAAACCACTGGTTTTCCTTTCCATTCTTCCTTTGGTAATCAATAAAGTCTTTGCCCTGACTTCTCTGCATTTGTTGGCCTTTATTGGAATTTCTTACATGTCCTTTAAGACCATTCAGATCATGCTAGAGATATCGGATGGCTTAATCAAAGAAAATATCAGTGTAAAAGATTATCTACAGTTTTTGCTCTTTTTCCCAACAGTTAGTGCTGGTCCAATTGATCGGAGTAGGAGATTTTTAAAAGAGATAAACGAGGTCATGCCCCGAAAAGAGTATCTAGAATTAGCAGGGGACGGTGTGTATCGTATCGTTCTAGGCCTTCTTTACAAGATTGTTTTATCAACCTATGTGTACCAGATGTTACTCGCTCTAAATAATACGGGCGCAGTCGTTTACTCAATCAAGTATATGTACCTCTATACCTTGTATCTGTTCTTTGACTTTGCAGGCTATAGTCTAATGGCCGTTGGAAGTAGTAATATTCTAGGTATTCAGACACCGATGAACTTTAACAAACCTTTCTTGAGTGTCGATATCAAAGATTTCTGGACTAGATGGCATATCACCTTGTCGATCTGGTTGAGAGATTTTGTATTTTCAAGAGTATTGATGCAGGTTATCAGGAAAAAATGGTTTAAAAATAGACTACACAATGCAACCTATGCCTATATGGTCAATATGTTGGTCATGGGTTTTTGGCACGGTCTTAGTGTTAGTTACATTGTCTATGGTTTTTATCATGGTGTCTTGATGGCTGGATTTGAAGTGTATCAAAAGAAAAGCAATTTTTATAAGAAAAATAAAAACAAAAAATGGTATAAGCTATTAAGTTGGTTTGTGACTATGAATTTGGTTATGGTTGGTTTCTTTATCTTTTCAGGTGAACCCTATAAAATCTTACTGACGATTTTAAAGAGATAAGAGATTGAAAAGAAATCGGATAGATCGAAGGGATAGGATAAAACGAGATGATTAAATTAAAAGCATTTTTACTATCGCTTGTGCTCGTAATTGCGACGCTTGCCCTTTTAAATGTGACGTATGTCAAGAAGATTGATGATTATTATAAAGTCAAGGATAACAGTATTCGTTACAGCACCTCGTATGAAAAGTATAAAAGTAGAGATATTCTAACAAGCAATATCACCCCCAATACACTGGTTCTAATGGGTTCCTCAGAGTTGGTTGCAACGATAAATGAAGACTATCATCCAAATAAAATTTTTAACTACAACGATTTTAATATCATGCAGATTGGGACCAGTTATTCTCAAAACATCATTCAGGCTACGACCTTGGGCTCTATTGAAGGATCGATGACTAAGCGAAAAGTAGCTATAGTAGAGTCTGTTCAGTGGTTTGAAAAAGATGGGACCCATCAAGATGCCTTTTTGAATAAGGCTTCTCAGGAACATATTTTCCACATGCTAGATAATGGCAAGATTAGTAAAGAAACGAAAGAAAAACTAATCAATCGCATTATCGAGATTACCAAGGGAAACAAGCAACAAAATGACATCTACAAAAAATACAAAAGTTATTTCATAGATGGAAAAGGAACCATTGTTGATAAAAAACTATTAGAGTTTGAGAACGCGATGTATTCCTTTAAGCTCAAACAGACTTTTTATCAAAAACATGCTAAATCAGATTATCCTTCACTAGGAGACAAAACCCCAGACTATGATTGGCAGAAGATGACGAATCAGTTTGTGGAAGAGGTCAAACAGAAAACAGACAATAATGACTATGCTGTTGATAATAACTACTACAATACTTACTTAAAAGATCGCTATGCATCGCTGAAAGATTCCAATAAAGATTTGAACTATCTGGAGTCACCAGAATATTCAGATATGGAACTCTTCTTGACAGTTGCCAAAGAATTGGGCATTGAAGTTGAAGTTATTATTTTCCCGGTAAACGGGAAATGGAATGACTACACTGGTGTCTCAAGGGAGATGCGAGAAAAAACTTATAAAAAAATAGAAGATGTCGCAAAAAGCCATGGTGCAACGGTACTAAACTATGGAAACAGAGAGTATGATGATTACTTTTTATTTGACGTGATGCACGTTGGAGTGAAAGGATGGATGGAAGTTGAAAAAGAACTTTACAAATTTGCAAACCAAGCTAACTAACACTCATCGTTTAATCTTATGGACACTATTTTTTTATACGGTTATCTTGAGCATCGTAATTTACTGTTTTGTGACCGATTTTTCGAATATTCAAGAATTTATCTATAGTGAATTTTAAGACTGTATACAAAAAGGCCCTGGGACTAGGCATAGCTAGTCTTCAGGGCTTTTACCTTATAGTTTATCAGCTATTTTTTGACTTAGAAATTGCCCAACCACAGCACCAATCAAGGCACAAAGGAGAATGCTTGAAACAAAGAGAAGGATTTTGTCCAGCTCTGGAGCGACCATGATACGGTCAATGTATTCCTGAGATTTTCCACGAGCGAGGAGAGCTGCCTCGTAGGATGCTGGATTGATCCACATGAGGAGGATAGGACCGCTTGTGCTAAAAGCAAAGACGAGGAAGGAGAGGGTGTTTTTGATTCGATCTCTGTAGTTTCCGAGACGAGCAATGGCATCTGCTGCAAGACCACAGGCGAGTCCTGGGAGAAAGGCACCAGCGCCATGCTTGCTAGCTAGGAAGAAAAGTGCCATAAAAAGTCCTAGAGTGGTGATAGCGCCAAAACGAGGGACCTTCGTCAAAAGAAACATGTAGACGCTACCCCCAACAAGGGCTGAAAAAGCCGGAGCATAGAACATATTGCCCGTTGAGTCAACCAAGTGACCAAGTACTACTCCAATCCCTAGACAGAGGAAATAAAGGACGACAGCTAAGAGGGTGGTTAAGATATTTTTCTTCATGAGAATCTCCTTGATGCGAATTAACAAAACCAATTGTATCACGCTTTTTGAGGATTGTAAATGGGAGTTCTATATTTTTGAAAACGTTTGAAATATGATATAATAGTTACATCGTTAGTTTAAGGAGAGTAGCATGGGAAAATTTCTAGAATTCGTCTTTAATCGTATCTTTTTGGGAATGATGGCGACGGCTTATTTCTGGCTATTAACACTAGCAGGAGGAGTGGTCTTTGGTTTGGCACCAGCTAGTGCAACTCTTATGAGTTTGTATGCGGAGCATGGGTATACCTATCGAGCATACCATTTGAAGGAAGCTTGGGAATTGTATAAGAGTAATTTTGTCAAGAGCAACCTGGCTTTCTATAGTTTTGTGTTTGTGGATCTTGTCCTAGTTTATGGTTTGTATCTTCTAGTTCAATTGCCCCATCAGACAATTCTCCACCTCTTGGCGACCTTTCTCAACGTCCTTGTAGTTGCTCTTGTCTTTCTAGCCTATACTGTGTCCTTGAAACTTCAGGTGTACTTTGATTTATCCTACCAAAATACCTTGAAACTGTCCCTTATCGGGATTTTTATGAGCTTACCTGCGATTGCCAAGGTTTTACTCGGGTCCGCTCTCCTTGTAGGAGTTGGTTATTATATGCCTGCCTTGCTCTTTTTTGTAGGAATTGGAATGTGGCATTTCTTTATCAGTGATATGTTGGAACCTATTTATGAAAGTATCCATGAAAAATTGGCGACAAAATAGAATGAAGCAGTTTTGGCTTCACTCTCTTTTACGGATTTATAGTTTGGTTATGATCGTGGTCATTGCCAGTTTTGCGATTATGCTATCGTATGCTGACTGGGACTCGCGTGAGAAAGAGGCCCAACGGGTTGCAGAACGTGTGACCACTCGGACAGTGAGTGAAGTGGAATACTATCACAGAGAGTCAACCCAACTTGCTCAGTCTTTGGTTGAAAATCAGGCCCGCATCGAAGGAATTTACAAGTATTTCAGTCTCAGCACACCAGACTACTTCTATTGGCAATTAGAGCGTAAAACTTCACCTTATATCTCGGTTTCCCTGTATGAAAATATTGATGACCTCTATGTTCGGAATGATTTTGTGACTGGAGTGGCTATTGTTCTTCAGGACTATAAGGAAGTGTATGTTTCGACTAGAGAAAAACGCAGTGGAGAGAAAATTCCTGCGGAGGGTTTTAAGCCGGCAGCCAATAGTTTTGCCATTCCTGTTTCCGATCCTGTGTCTGACAAGGATTTAGGAGTAATCTATATCTCACTATCCCCGGATGTTTTACATGGCGCTATTGACAATACAAGGGGTCATATCCCAATGGCTGTAACAGTAACTTCGCCTTTTGAGACCGAGATGTTCCATATTGGGGAGAAGGTCTCAGCCGAGCGAGAAAACTGGTTTGTAGGTGTCACCTCTCATGGTTATCAGGTTCGAGTTGCTGTTCCTAAAAATTTTGTTCTTACAGGAACTTTGACGAGTTCAGCTGTCATTATTGGGCTAAGTATTCTCTTTATCATCATTTTGTACGTGACCCTTAGACAGACTTTTTCAAATTACCAAAAGCAGGTCGTAGACCTAGTAGATTCGATCGAGGTGATTGCTCAAGGAGAAGAAGGCCTTCGAATCGATACCTCTGAAAAAGACCAAGAGTTGCTTCTCATTGCAGAAACAACCAATAATATGTTGGATCGCCTGGAAAAAAATATTCACGATATCTATCAGCTAGAGCTCAGTCAAAAAGATGCCAATATGCGAGCCCTGCAGGCTCAAATCAATCCTCACTTTATGTACAATACTCTGGAGTTTTTACGGATGTATGCCGTCATGCAAAGTCAGGATGAACTGGCAGATATTATCTATGAATTTAGTAGCTTGTTACGCAACAATATCTCCGACGAGCGGGAAACGACGTTAAAGCAAGAGTTGGAATTTTGCCGAAAATATAGCTATCTCTGTATGGTGCGTTATCCTAAATCCATTGCCTATGGTTTCAAGATTGCACCAGAATTGGAAGAAATGAGGATTCCAAAATTTACACTCCAACCATTAGTAGAAAACTACTTTGCCCATGGTGTTGACCATCGCAGAACGGATAATGTCATCAGTATCAAAGCCTTGAAGGGCCAAGGATTCGTTGAAATCCTAGTGGAAGACAATGGTCGGGGAATGTCCGCTGAGAGACTAGCTAGCTTGCAAGAAAAATTAGCTCAGAGAAGTTTTGAACACGAGGCAAGCTATAGTGGGGAGCGGCAATCAATTGGAATAGTAAATGTACACGAACGCTTTGTTCTCTACTTTGGGGATCGCTACCAAATCAGTGTAGAGTCAGCTGAGCAAGAAGGTGTTCGTTACCATATCATTATCCAGGATGAATAGAAAGGGTAGAAATGTATAAAGTTTTATTAGTAGACGATGAGTACATGGTGACAGAGGGGCTCAAGCGATTAATCCCCTTTGAAAAATGGGATATGCAAGTCGTCGCAACTGCTAATCACGCAGATGATGCTTTGGACTACGTCAAGGGAAATCCAGTAGATGTGGTCATTTCCGATGTCAACATGCCAGATAAGACCGGACTTGAGATGATTAGGGAAATGAAAGAGCTACTTCCAGATACCTATTATATCTTGCTGTCTGGTTATCAGGAGTTTGAGTACGTCAAAAAAGCCATGAACCTTAGTGTCGTGGATTATCTGGTTAAGCCAGTAGACAAGGTGGAGTTGGGCCATTTATTAGAAAAAATTGCGCAACAGCTTCAGGAAAAGGTGGAGCAAAGTCAGACCCTCAGTCAAGAATTGGATGAGACAGGATTTACGAATTACCTGTCAGGTAAAGACAGCTGGTGGATTGGTCTATCCAAGGGAAAGCAAGGTTCTTTTACCATTCCTTACTATGTTTTGGGGCAAGACTGGCAGATTTTCATCTCTGATCAGCCACTCGATGGCATCGTTGTGACACCATTTGAAGCACCCTTCCAGCAGTCCTTTGAGAATTGGAAGATCAACGCTGAAAAAGCCCTCTTCTACGGTTCAGTCAATCTAGAAAAATCCGAGAGTTTGTTTGCTTATTACGAGCCGATTTATCGAGTGATTATCCAAGGGAATATCAATCAAATCATCGAGGAATTAACCCTGCTAGAGAAGGTTGTTTTGAAGAATACCCCGCGCGTGGCCATCACAAAGCAGCTCTTCACTCAGTTTGTCATGGATGTCTTTCATTTATTTGAACACCTAAAAGCAGATGATATGACCGAGATTGTCAAAGCTATCCATGCCATTAACACTTTTGAAGAATTGGTTTCCTATATCAAAGAAACCTTGACCAAGTTCTTTGGCCAGTACCGCATGAATGAAAATGTGGTAAGTGTTCTGGAAGTGATTGGGCGTGATTATCAGAAAGAGCTCTCACTGAAGGATATTAGCAAGGATCTCTTTATCAATCCTGTCTATCTCGGTCAGCTGATCAAGAGGGAAACCAACTCAACCTTTGCGGAATTGCTCAATAAACAGAGAATTAAGGCAGCGCAGCAACTCTTACTTTCGACCAGTGATAGTATCGAAGATATTTGCTATGCAGTTGGCTATAGTAATGTTGGATATTTCTATAAGGTTTTCCGTAAATTGTGCGGAAAATCACCGAAAGCTTATCGGAAACAAGTTGAAACCAGCTTGTAAAAGTTGTATTTCTGTACAAAAAATGCTATAATGTTCAAAATATCTTAAGGAGGAAAACATGAAAAAGAATCCTATTTATCTTTGGGTCTTGTTAGTCCTATCAGCCCTCATTTCATCTATGTCATTATTTGGAATCTTGAGTCCATTGCCAAGTAAAGATGTGCTTCGTGCGAGCCTGGCGAATAGCGGGACGCTTACTGCCCAGCAATTAGAAGACACAGTCAACTATACTTATCAAGTAACAGCGTCATCGCACTCTATTTTTAATACGTTGTTGATTGTTTTATCTGCAATTTTAGTTGTAGTAGCCTTTGTATTTCTAGTACGTAAAAATGTGCAATTCGCAAACTATGCTTATATCGGCTATGTTCTACTAGCGATTGTTGGTTTGGTTTATAGCTATATGAACGTTCAAGATGCGGTTCAATTAATCAAAGATTCTACCCTCGGCCTAGGAATGGGAGCATTTGCACAAGGAACGAATATTTTGTTCATCATTATAAATGTTCTCTTTTTAGCCTTAGTCTTTTACAAGATGTGGCGCCAACAAAAAGATTTGGCCGAAGAAGTCGAAGCAGAAGAAGTTGCCTAAGTATTGACAAAAAAGAACTATCAAGTTACAATCTTGGTAGTTCTTTTTTAAATCGTAAACAAAAAATCGAGGTCAACATGAAAAAAATATCCCTAGTGTATATCAGTCTGAGTGGGAATACAGAGAGTTTTGTAACCCGACTCAAGGACTATCTCTTGTCTCAGTATGAGGGAATTGAGGTCCAAAAAATCCATATCAAGGATTTGGTCAAGGAAGGGAAAGATTTCTTTGAAATGGAACATCCCTATGTCGCTTTCTTGCCGACCTATCTGGAAGGTGGAAATGGTGTCGATAACGGCGATGTTGAGATTCTAACGACTCCAGTGGGCGACTTTATCGCTTATGGAGACAATGCTAGTAAGTGTTTTGGGGTAGTGGGATCTGGCAATCGCAATTTTAACAATCAATACTGCCTGACAGCCAAGCAGTATAGCCAGCGCTTTGGCTTCCCGGTCCTAGCAGACTTTGAAATGCGTGGTATGCTGGGAGATATTAAAAAAGTCGCAGCGATTATCGCGGACTTGTATGAGTTAGAAACAGAAAAATAAAGTAGTACTGAGGGGCAGTTGAGATTTTCAACTGCCTTTGAGTATGCAAAAAGCACCCCCGTAAGGGTGCCAATTTATATACTATCCTGCTTTTCCGATGGCAAGTGCATAGATAAAGAAAATAGCAAAGCCAAAGAGGAAAATCAATCCTGCGATAGCGAGGAGTTTTAGCCAGGAAGGAAGATTTTTATTCTCACGTGTCACCAATACATAGTTCAAAAGAGCGAAGAATGGTGTTGTCAGGAAAGAACCGATCATGGCAAAGCGAAGCATGGTTGAAACTTGTCCAGCAAAGAATTTAATAATTACGATACCAATGATAGCGGTAATGGTCATCCAGATGTTCAAAGATTTGCGAGTATCCTCTTTTTGACGAATCAAGAGTCGTAGCGATTCCTGATTGACACGAGAGTAGCCATCGATAACAGTGATGACCGTTCCAAAGATACAGAGAAAGGCGATAAAGGTAATCAAATAACGAGACCATTCTCCAAGAACAGAGGCATACATACCCACAAACTGAGAAATGTACTTGGCTGAAGCGGCTTCAACTGCTTGTCCTGTAGGATACTGAATAAGCGCTCCTAGTGCCACGAAGAATACAGCTAGGATAGCAGTTCCAATGTAACCAACGTTAAAGTCGAAAAGGGCGTCCTCTGTATTAAAGTTGACGGTCTTTTTCTTTTCAGCAGACCAGAGTGAGTTGATGGCTGAAATTTCAATAGGGGCAGGCATCCATCCTAGGAGGGAAACGATGAAAGGGAGGGCCGCCATTTGCCAAGGTGTCTTTTCGACAAAATCAGAGCTGTATTCTGGATGCTTAATTGCTGCAATGATAACTGCAAGAACTGTTGCAATGGTCAAAGCGGACATGATCCATTTTGCCATACCATCCAATAGTTTGTAGCCACCAAAGAGTAGCATGGCCCAAATGACTGCAACAAGGATAAGGGACCATTGAGTGATGCTAAGTCCAATCATTGGGAAGGCGCTAGCGATGATGGCTGAGCAAAGGATAGCGACTCCAGCTGTATTGACCATAGCAGAGAAGGCATTGAGGACAAAGAAAATCCAGAGATAGAACTTGCCTTTTTCAGCGTAGCCTTCGACCAAGGTTTTACCAGTATCAGCAGTATATTCTGCACCAAAACGGAAAAATGGATATTTAAAAACATTGGCCAAGATAACCAAGAGGAGTAGTGACCAACCATAGGAACCACCAGCTTGAGTAGAAGATACAATGTGAGAACCTCCAACGGCAGCAGAAGCCATTAGGATTCCTGGCCCCATTGCCTTTAGTTTGCTTGCCCAGGTTGACTGGTTTGATAACGTAACTTGTGACATAATAAACACTCCTATTTTTGAATTTTCAGAATAATCTGAATAGATAGCTACTATTCTACAAAAAACTTAAAGGAAATGCAAGAATATTTTGAAAAAATACAGAAAATTACAGAAAACTTTACATGCATTAATGAAATTTCTCCAAGGAGAATATGGTAAGCCTAAAAAATCCGAGAAGAAAGCTTCTCGGATTTTGATTATTTCAATTGATCTGTAACGTCTTTTGAGAGCAACATTCCCAGATGGTAAGTTTTATTGATATGTGCAATGACATCATTGATATTTTCAGTCGTGTGAATTTTCTCTTTGATGTCAGACCTAAATGTCTCGTCCTTCAAGAGTTGCTCTTGGTAGAGTCTTTGAAGTCTTTCCTTCTCGTACTTATTGAGCAGAAAAAGGAAAACCAAGCTAAGTACAACGAGGATATAAGCATATTGGCTCATAAGGAATCTCCCAGTGTGATAAAGAAATAGTAAAAGTGAATAAATTATTTCATTGAACAGCTGCAAGGCCGAACAAAATATAAATGTTATTTTGCCTCAATCGTTCAGATTGCTTTCAAGTAATTTAAAAGATTACGACATGAGCCTAACCAAATCGATATTATTTGTTTAGGTGAATTAGTGAAGCGTTTAGGCAATTATCTCTGGTTACGACGTAAAGAAACATAAATCGACAATATTTATGTTTCTTTACTAGTGAAGCGCCTAGCCAAAGTCCGAATAGGATTTGGCGTTAGTTACTTAGATTGCTCCGCAATCAAGTAACTTTGGCGATTTACATCTTCTCTGGCGCTTCTACTCCGAGCAAACGAAGAGCTTCTTTGAGGACGACTGCGGTTGCATAGCTGAGGGCCAGACGGCTGTCGCGCTCAGGACTTTCATCTAGAATACGTGTATGTGCATAGTACTTGTTAAAAGCTTGAGCCAAACTAATCGCAAATTTCGCAATGATAGAAGGTTCAAAATTATCTGCTGCACGATTGATAATACGTGGGAAGTCTTGGAGTAGTTTAATGATTTCCCAGCTTTCAGCATCATTCAGGCTGTAGTTGCCAGCGGTATCTGGTTTGAAATCGGCTTTGCGCAAGATAGATTGGATACGAGCGTAGGCGTATTGAACGTAAGGTCCAGTTTCTCCTTCAAAGGATACCATAGCTTCAAGGTCGAAGTCGTATCCATTTGTACGGTCGGTCTTAAGATCATAGAACTTGATGGCCCCAACTCCAACAGCGTGGGCAACCTGGTCTTTATTTTCTAACTCAGGATTTTTCGCTTCGATTTGGGCCTTGGCACGACTAACAGCTTCTGCAATAGTAGGTTCTAGCAAGATGACATTTCCTTTACGAGTAGAGAGTTTTTTCCCTTCTTTTGTTACCAATCCAAACGGAACATGGACAATGTCTTGGCTCCAATCGTAGCCCATCTCTTGTAGTACTGCCTTGAGTTGTTTGAAGTGGGCAGATTGCTCTTGACCAACAACATAGATGGATTTTGCAAATTGGTATTCGTTTTTACGGTAGAGGGCTGCAGCCAAGTCACGTGTGATATAGAGAGTTGCACCATCAGATTTTTTGATAAGGGCTGGATGTTCAATTCCATATTTCTCAAGATTGACAACTTGGGCTCCCTCTGACTCAACAAGAAGTCCTTTTTCAGCAAGAAAGTCTACAACAGCATCCATCTTATCATTGTAAAAGGCTTCTCCGTTGTAGCTGTCAAATTCGACTTGTAATTCATTGTAAAGGCGGTTGAATTCCACTAAACTTTCATCACGGAACCATTGCCAGAGAGCGAGGGCTTCCTCATCTCCATTTTCCAGTTTGCGGAACCATTCGCGTGCTTCTTCATCTAAGCTAGGGTCTTTTTCAGCTTCAGCATTGATGCGAACGTAGAGTTTAAGAAGTTCATCGATTGGATGTGCTTTAACGGCTTCCTCATTTCCCCATTTCTTGTAGGCAACGATCAACATTCCAAACTGTTTGCCCCAGTCTCCTAGGTGGTTGACCTTGACCGTTTGATAGCCAATCTTTTGGAAAATATGTGACAAGCTATCCCCGATAACCGTTGAACGCAAGTGCCCAATAGAGAATGGTTTAGCGATATTGGGACTAGACATATCGATAACGATATTTTCTTGCTTGCCAATGGTTTGGTCAGCATAGTGATCTTTTTCAGTGATAACATCCTGTAATACCTGAGCCGAAATAGCAGATTTATCAAGGAAAAAGTTAACGTAAGGTCCAGTAGCAACAACCTTTTCAAAGGCATGACTATTGATTTTTTCAGCAATATCTGCTGCAATCATTTGCGGAGCTTTACGCTCGACCTTTGCTAGAGAAAAGGCAGGGAAGGCGATGTCTCCCATTTCTGAGTTTTTAGGTGTTTCCAGTAAATTTAAAATAGCCTCTTGATCCAGGCTATCAATGATGCTAGCCAACTCGCTAGCAATCAATTCTTTTGTATTCATAAGGGCTCCTTTTGGGCTTTTTTACTATTTTAACACAATTTACTACATTTTTTGAGAAAGAAAAGAATTTTTTTGAATTATCTAGTTTTTTTGGTATAATATAGTTATAAAATAAATGTAAAAGTTGTTATAAATATTCACTTAAGAGGATAATATGAGAAAAAGAGAACGGCATCAATTGATTAAAAAGATGATCACCGAAGAAAAACTTGGAACACAAAAAGAGATTCAAGATCGTTTAGAAGCTCGTAATGTTTATGTGACACAAACGACTTTGTCACGTGATTTGCGTGAAATCGGCTTGACCAAGGTTAAGAAAAATGATATGGTGTATTATGTACTAGCAAATGAGACAGATAAGATTGATTTAGTTGAGTTTTTGTCTCATCATTTAGAAGGAGTTGCAAGAGCTGAGTTCACCTTGGTACTTCATACCAAACTTGGGGAAGCTGCAGTCTTAGCAAACATTGTAGATGCAAACAAGGATGAATGGATTTTAGGAACGGTTGCTGGTGCTAATACCTTATTGGTTATTTGTCGAGACCAGCACGTTGCCAAGCTGATGGAAGATCGTTTGCTAGATTTGATGAAAGATAAATAAGGTCTTGGGAGTTGCTCTCAAGACTTATTTTTAGCAAGGAGAGACGGAAAATGGCAACAGAAAAGTTATCACCCGGCATGCAACAGTATGTGGATATTAAGAAACAATACCCAGATGCTTTTTTGCTTTTTCGGATGGGTGATTTTTACGAGTTGTTCTATGAAGATGCAATTAATGCAGCACAGATTTTAGAGATTTCCTTAACGAGTCGGAATAAAAATGCAGAAAATCCGATACCCATGGCGGGTGTCCCCTATCATTCTGCCCAGCAGTATATCGATGTTCTGATTGAGCAGGGCTATAAGGTAGCCATAGCCGAGCAGATGGAAGATCCCAAACAAGCAGTTGGTGTTGTCAAGCGAGAGGTGGTCCAGGTCATCACACCTGGAACGGTCGTTGATAGCAGTAAGCCGGATAGTCAGAATAATTTCTTGGTTTCCTTAGATTGTGATGGCAATCAATTTGGTCTGGCTTATATGGACCTGGTGACGGGTGACTTTTATGTGACGGGGCTTTTGGATTTCACTCTCGTTTGTGGGGAAATTCGCAATCTCAAGGCGCGAGAAGTGGTGCTGGGTTATGACTTGTCTGAAGAAGAAGAACAAATCCTCAGCCGTCAGATGAATCTGGTGCTTTCCTATGAGAAGGAAGGCTTTGAGGATGTCCATTTACTGGATCCACGACTGGCAGCTGTGGAGCAAGCAGCAGCTAGTAAGCTCCTCCAGTATATTCACCGAACCCAGATGCGGGAATTGAACCATCTCAAACCAGTTATCCGCTATGAAATCAAAGATTTCTTGCAGATGGATTATGCGACCAAGGCTAGTCTGGATTTGGTTGAGAATGCCCGTTCAGGTAAGAAGCAAGGCAGTCTTTTCTGGCTTTTAGATGAAACCAAAACAGCTATGGGAATGCGGCTCTTGCGTTCTTGGATCCATCGTCCTTTGATTGATAAGGAGCGAATCATCCAACGTCAAGACGTGGTGCAAGTCTTTCTTGACCACTTCTTTGAGCGCAGCGATTTAACGGATAGCCTCAAGGGTGTTTATGACATCGAACGTTTGGCTAGTCGAGTTTCTTTTGGCAAAACCAATCCCAAGGATCTATTGCAGTTGGCGACCACCTTATCCAGTGTACCACGGATTCGTGCGATTTTAGAAGGCATGGAGCAACCTGCCCTGGCCTATCTTATCGAACAGTTAGATGCCATCCCTGAGTTGGAGAGATTGATTAGTGCTGCCATTGCTCCTGAAGCTCCTCACGTGATTACGGAAGGTGGCATTATCCGTACGGGATTTGATGAGACCTTAGACAAGTACCGTCGTGTGCTCAGAGAAGGGACTAGCTGGATTGCTGAGATTGAAGCAAAAGAGAGAGAAAACTCTGGCATCAGCACGCTTAAGATTGACTACAATAAAAAAGACGGCTACTATTTCCATGTGACCAATTCACAACTGGGAAATGTGCCAGCCCACTTTTTCCGCAAGGCGACACTGAAAAACTCGGAACGCTTTGGGACAGAGGAGTTAGCCCGTATCGAGGGGGATATGCTGGAGGCGCGTGAGAAGTCAGCCAACCTAGAATATGAAATCTTTATGCGCATCCGTGAGGAAGTCAGCAAGTACATCCAGCGTTTGCAGGCTCTAGCCCAAGGAATTGCGACCGTTGATGTCCTGCAAAGTCTCGCAGTTGTGGCTGAAACCCAGCATTTGATCCGACCTGAGTTTGGGGATGATTCGCAGATCGATATCCAGAAAGGGCGCCATGCTGTCGTCGAAAAGGTCATGGGAGCTCAGACCTATATTCCTAATACGATTCAGATGGCAGAAGATACCAGTATTCAGCTAATTACAGGGCCCAACATGAGTGGGAAGTCAACCTACATGCGCCAGCTAGCTATGACGGCGGTTATGGCCCAGCTAGGCTCGTATGTGCCGGCAGAAAGTGCGCATTTGCCTATCTTCGATGCTATCTTTACCCGTATCGGAGCAGCAGATGACTTGGTTTCAGGTCAATCAACCTTTATGGTGGAGATGATGGAGGCCAACAATGCCATTTCGCATGCGACCAAGGACTCCTTGATTCTCTTCGATGAATTGGGACGGGGAACGGCAACTTATGACGGGATGGCTCTGGCCCAGTCCATCATCGAATACATTCATGAACATATCGGAGCCAAGACCCTCTTTGCGACCCACTACCATGAGTTGACCAGTCTGGAGTCCAGTTTGGAACACTTGGTTAATGTCCATGTGGCAACCTTGGAGCAGAATGGGCAGGTCACCTTCCTTCACAAGATCGAACCAGGACCAGCTGACAAATCCTACGGTATCCACGTTGCTAAGATTGCTGGTTTACCAGAAGAACTTTTAGCAAGGGCGGATAAGATATTGACTCAACTGGAGAATCAAGGGACGGAAAGTCCTGCTCCAATGAGACAAACAAGTGCTGTTACTGAACAGATGTCACTCTTTGACGCGCCTGCAGAGCATCCTATCCTAGCAGAATTAGCTAAACTGGATGTGTACAATATGACACCTATGCAGGCTATGAATGTCTTGGTTGAGCTCAAACAAAAATTATAAAAAGGACCCCACTCATGTGTTTGTGAGTGGGATTTTTCTCTATTACTTTTTATGAGCCAAGAGTTGATTGATGTGGTCTACTTTTTTAGCTTCTCTTTTATAGAGAATAACCCAGATGATAAGGTAGACGATTGCAAACTCTGGAATGAGTTGGAGATAGAAGGTCCAGTGGAAGGGGAACCAACCAGCCAGAGTTGCTAGTGGAACAAAGCCAGCCAGCATAAGGAAGAAATGGGAAAGTGTGGCACGGAGCAAGCTCCAATCACGGCTGAATAAACGACCACCAAAGCTAAAGAGAACACCGATAGCTGACCAGATGATCATACAGTAGAGCAAGACCAAGGCACCGTGAACCTGATGTTGAGCCATCGCTTGGCCGATAAGAGACTCGGGGCTTAGTGGGGTATAGGTATTTGGTGCATAAATGAGTGAAAAGAGGATAGAGAGGATGAGGCCGATAAGTACACCAGCGGCTGCATCGTGAAAGATTTGTTTTTTCATAGTTCTAATTTCTCCTTGATGGTTTTTAGGTAACGGCGTGAAGAGTAGGTGAAGCTTTCGTTTTTTAAGAAAATTTCAACCAGACCATTGGGCGTGAGCTTGAGATGAGTGATAGCGTCAATATTAACGATTTCTGATTGGGAAATTTGGATAAAAGTGGTCGGCAGAATGTCAAGAACTTGATAGAGTCGTAAATCAATGCTGTAGGTCTGACTGGCAGTTTCTGCTAGAACCTTTCGATTCTCGATATAGAAGCGTTGTATCTTATAAATCTTAACTAGATAGACCTGATCATCAATCTTTCCTTTGATTGTTTCTTTTTGGTCAAGATTTTCTACGAACTCGATGACTTTCTGGACTTTTTCGGTCGGCTGAGGAGTTTGGACAATCAGCTTTTCCTCCTCGTAAGTCTCCTTAATCTGTAGTTCTACTTTCATAAATTTCCCTCCTTTTCAGTTATACAAAATTGTGATCACTTCTTGTACACCTTTATTAAACACTATTTTACGACCTATGGCAAGAGCTTTTGCCTATGTGGACAGATTTGGAGTCTATGTGGTATTTGCTTTTTCTGGTAACATCTGAAATATGGTATAATAGCACTAATCAATTTCTAGGAAAATAGATACAGAAAGGGGCTGAAAGATGTCTCATATTATTGAATTGCCAGAGGTGCTGGCAAACCAGATCGCAGCAGGAGAGGTCATTGAACGTCCTGCTAGCGTGGTCAAAGAGTTGGTAGAAAATGCTATTGACGCGGGCTCTAGCCAGATTACCATTGAGATTGAGGAAGCTGGTCTTAAGAAGATTCAAATCACTGATAATGGTCATGGAATTGCCCACGATGAGGTGGAATTGGCCCTGCGTCGTCATGCGACCAGTAAGATAAAAAATCAAGCAGACCTCTTTCGGATTCGGACGCTTGGTTTTCGTGGTGAAGCCCTGCCCTCTATCGCTTCTGTCAGCGTCTTGACTCTGTTGACGGCGGTGGATGGTGCGAGTCATGGAACCAAGCTCGTTGCGCGTGGAGGTGAGGTTGAGAAAGTCATACCAGCGACTAGTCCTGTGGGGACCAAAGTTTGTGTGGAGGACCTCTTTTTCAACACACCAGCTCGTCTCAAGTATATGAAGAGCCAGCAAGCGGAGCTGTCTCATATCATTGATATTGTCAACCGTCTGGGCTTGGCCCATCCAGAGATTTCTTTTAGCTTGATTAGTGATGGCAAGGAAATGACGCGGACAGCAGGGACTGGTCAACTGCGTCAAGCCATCGCAGGGATTTATGGTTTGGCGAGTGCCAAGAAGATGATTGAAATTGAGAATTCTGACTTAGATTTCGAAATTTCAGGTTTTGTGTCTTTACCTGAATTAACCCGAGCAAATCGTAACTATATCAGCCTCTTCATCAATGGCCGTTATATCAAGAACTTCTTGCTCAACCGTGCTATTTTGGATGGTTACGGAAGCAAGCTTATGGTAGGGCGTTTTCCACTGGCTGTCATTCACATCCATATTGACCCCTATCTAGCTGATGTCAATGTGCATCCAACCAAACAAGAAGTGCGGATTTCTAAGGAAAGAGAACTGATGGCGCTGCTTTCAGAAGCTATTTCAAATAGTCTCAAGGAACAAGCCTTGATTCCTGATGCTTTAGAAAATCTTGCCAAGTCGACCGTGCGCAATCGTCAAAAGGTAGAGCAAACTATTCTCCCACTCAAAGAAAATACGCTTTACTATGAAAAAACGGAGGTAACTAGAGCCAGTCAAGCTGAGGTGGCTGATCATCAGGTTGAATTAACTGAGGAAGGGCAGGATTTAACCTTGTTTGCCAAGGAAACCTTGGAGCAACTGACCAAGCCAGCAAAACTGCATTTTGCAGAGAGAAAGCCTGCTAACTACGACCAACTAGACCATCCAGAGTTAGATCTAGCTAGTCTCGATAAGGCTTATGACAAGCTGGAGAGAGAAGAATCATCCAGCTTCCCAGAGTTGGAGTTTTTCGGACAGATGCACGGGACTTATCTTTTTGCCCAAGGGCGAGATGGACTCTACATCATAGACCAGCACGCGGCTCAGGAACGAGTCAAGTACGAGGAATACCGTGAAAGCATCGGCAATGTTGACCAGAGTCAGCAACAACTCCTAGTGCCCTACATCTTTGAATTTCCAGCGGATGACGCCCTTCGTCTTAAGGAAAGGATGCCTCTTTTGGAGGAAGTGGGCGTACTTCTAGCAGAGTACGGAGAAAATCAATTCATCCTGCGTGAACATCCTATTTGGATGTCAGAAGAAGAGATTGAGTCAGGCATCTATGAAATGTGCGACATGCTGCTCTTGACCAAGGAAGTTTCGATCAAGAAATACCGAGCAGAGCTAGCCATCATGATGTCCTGCAAGCGGTCTATCAAGGCCAACCATCGTATCGATGACCACTCAGCCAGACAGCTCCTTTATCAGCTCTCTCAATGTGACAATCCCTATAACTGTCCACACGGACGTCCCGTTTTGGTGCATTTCACCAAGTCAGATATGGAAAAGATGTTCCGACGCATTCAGGAAAATCATACGAGCCTACGAGAGTTGGGGAAATATTAAGAACACAAAAAGCCTTTGTTCCTTTTCGAACAAGGCTTTTTAGTTTTTCCAAAGTGGGAACTTGATTGGACATGGGCAGCTTGACACGAAGTTTACACTTGCTTGACAAGACCAGTTCTTAAAAATATTGCGAAAACTCAATTAGGTGATTCAAGGTTTTGTAGAGTCGTCTTTGTCGGAAGGATTCTCAGGACCAATTACCTTATCAAGATAACGTTGTTTGGTTTTGAGAGTCTTGTTGATAGCAATTGCAGAAGCGATTAAGAGAACAAAGGTTAGCCAGATCCAAGAAGTGAATTCGGCTGGGAAACTAGAACCGGCTAAAACGAGATAGATAGCCAGAGCTAAGACGAAAATATAAATCACTTGCCAGAGACCATAGGATTTAACCTCTTTATAGTATTTGTCCTTGTCTGCCTCCAAGGTCACTGCTGTGGAACCTTTTTCAGAATTTTCATCTAGTAGTAGATAGTCAGTTGTTACTTGGAAAATCTTGCTTAATTCAATGATTTTTTCGATTTCTGGAAGGACTTGACCAGACTCCCATTTTGAGATGCTTTGCCGAGAAACATTGATTTGTTCTGCTAGCTTTTCTTGGGACCAACCTTTTTCCTTTCTGAGTTCAAATAGTTTTTCTGCGAGTTTCATCATTCTATCCTCCTTTTTCTACCTCTATCCTAACAATTTTTACTTATAATGAGAATACAATCTCCTGTACTATTTGTCAACCAGAGGTTGCACCTTTTGTTGCAGTCTGTCTTGGGGAAATATGGTATACTAGATAGGCAAAATAATGGAGAAAAATTATGTACGAATATTTAAAAGGAATCATTACCAAAATCACTGCTAAATACATTGTCCTAGAGGTAAATGGTATAGGTTATATCTTGCATGTAGCCAATCCCTATGCTTACTCAGGTCAGGTCAATCAAGAAACTCAGATTTATGTGCATCAAGTTGTTCGTGAGGACGCCCATCTGCTCTATGGTTTTCGCTCAGAAGCTGAGAAAAAGCTCTTTCTCAGCTTGATTTCGGTTTCTGGGATTGGTCCTGTGTCAGCTCTTGCTATTATTGCTGCCGATGACAATGCTGGCTTGGTTCAGGCGATTGAAACTAAGAACATCACCTACTTGACTAAGTTCCCTAAAATCGGTAAGAAAACTGCCCAGCAGATGGTGCTGGACTTGGAAGGCAAGGTAGTTGTGGCTAGTGATGACCTTCCTGCCAAGGTGGCAGTGCAAACCAGCGTTGAAAACCAAGAACTGGAAGAAGCTATGGAAGCCATGTTGGCACTGGGCTACAAGGCGACTGAGCTCAAGAAAATCAAGAAATTCTTTGAAGGAACGACAGATACAGCTGAGAACTATATCAAGTCGGCCCTTAAGATGTTGGTAAAATAGGAGAATAATATGACAAAACGCTGTGGTTGGGTTAAAATGAACAATCCTTTATATGTGGCCTATCATGATGAAGAGTGGGGCCAATCCCTTCATGATGACCGCGCTCTTTTTGAACTGCTCTGTATGGAGACTTATCAGGCTGGTCTGTCTTGGGAAACGGTACTCAACAAACGCCAAGCTTTCCGAGAAGCATTTCATGGCTATCAAATTCAGGCAGTCGCGGAAATGACAGATGGGGAGTTGGAAGCCTTGTTAGAGAATCCAGCCATTATCCGAAATCGTGCCAAGCTCTTTGCGACGCGTGCCAACGCCCAAGCATTTTTACAAATCCAGAAAACCTTTGGCTCTTTTGACGCTTATCTCTGGTCCTTTGTTGAGGGAAAAACGATCGTGAATGATGTTCCTGACTATCACCTAGCACCTGCTAAAACAGCCTTGTCTGAAAAATTAGCTAAAGATCTAAAAAAACGAGGTTTCAAGTTCACAGGTCCAGTCGCCGTTTTAGCTTTTCTACAGGCGGCAGGTCTGATAGATGATCATGAGAATGATTGTGAGTGGAAAAGCGGAAGTTAGTGAGTCCAAGCGTCTAACTATCTGAGAATATAGAAAAAGCTGAGAAATTCCTCTCAGCTTTTTGATTATATGCTAGTAATTTTTATAGTGCAGTGAGAAATGTCAGTCCACCTAAGACAACGCCAGCTGAGTTTGGAATAATTAGTATCCAATCCTTCTTAGGTTCTTTTGTCCATCCATAAATAACCCAAATTAAACAAGATACTGCTGCGGATAAAGGCTGGAATGGTTGAGCTTTGTTGCCTTGTAAATTGGCAAAAATTTGTGGGATGTAGGCGATAAATACAACAATCCCGATAAAGGCTCCAATTGAACCGACAATTTGATTTATTTTTTGTTTAGTCATATACACCTCCTTTAAAAAGATATCATAGAAATAAGCAAAATGCAATAAATTCAGACACAAATTGTAACGAAAATCAATACCAAAACACAAAAATGGAGAAATTGTTTATTTTTTGTTATCGTCAAAGCGAATGACTTGCTTCTGTGTATCCACATAAGCGTGAACGCCAAAGGGCACAATGGCTCTTGGAGTTGCGTGACCGACATTCAGATTATAGACAATCGGGATATTGTTATCAATGATATCCAATAGTGCTTCCTTATAGTCGTCATAGAAGGTTTCATCCATTGGCTTTCCGACCAAGAGTCCACTGATAACCCCAAATATCCCCGTGTCCTTTAAAGTCCGCAACATTTTTTTGAAATCATCAGGTTCAGGCTTTTCTTCGCTTGTTTCTAGCAAGAGAATCTTTCCTTCCCAGTCACATAAGTCAGGAAAAAGTTTGTATTTTTGGCAGAGAACTGTGCTGTCTGCGTATCGAGAATTGTCAAAGATATCATAGAGGGACTCAAGGCAACCACCGAGAATTTCTCCCTCAAACTGAGCATTTCCTTGCAACAAATCAAAGCCTGTATTTACATGACTGATACGAGCTGTTCCCAGAGCCTTGGGACTAAAATCAGTCCGTTCCTCATACCAAAGGTCGCTAGGGCGGATTTCTGAGATTCTTCCTGTCTTGATCAATTCTTTAAAGTAGTGAAAGCTATAGGGTAACATCTCATTGTCTAATTCACAAATGTCTGCTAGAAAGGATTGCCCATAAAAAGTCTTGATCCCTAGTTTGTGCAACATAAGGTGGTTCATGGTTGTATCCGAGAAGCCAAGAAAAATCTTTTGTTGGATAACCTTTTGGAGCTGGTCGTTTTCAAAAAGGTAGGGTAGCAAGCGATAGGTATCATCCCCACCGATGGCGCAGAGGATCATGTCGATGCTATCATCCGAAAAGGCCTGCATCAAATCCTCTGCACGTGCTTCAGGATGGTCCTTGATAAAGTCTAACCCTTTTAGCGAATGGGGCAAAAAGACAGGATTGAGTCCCAAATCCTTGAGACGTTGGAGACCCAAATCGACTTCGTGTTTGACAAAATTCTCTCCGATAACACCGCTAGACAAACTAACGATACCAATAGTAGAAATCATATCTCATCCTCCTAGAAATAGATTGATACTCTTCGAAAATCAAATTCAAACTACGTCAGCGTCGCCTTGCCGTACTCAAGTACAGCCTGCGGCTAGCTTCCTAGTTTGCTCTTTGATTTTCATTGAGTATGAGCCTATTCTATCACAAAAGATGAGAGGAAACTACAAGAATGAGACTCAGAAGTGCTATTGAATCTCAAGAAAGCAAGTGAAAAAGCAACCGCCTGTGCAGTTGCTTTTCGTTTTTCTAATCTCTAATCTCACTAGATATGAGTTACTTGGTCAATTCTTGATTATAGGAGAGGGCTAAATCAATCCAGTAAGGCAGTTCTTTCTGACCTTCGATATCTAGGTCTATATAGCCATGATAAGGTCGCCCTCTCATCAATGTAGTATGAGCTCCTGTTCGGGGTAGAACTTGCTTTTCCATTTCTTTGCCAATTCTCACCATAACCAGCTCGTCCTTTCTGGAACTGACTGTAAGGACCATTTTCCCACGAATCATAAAGGCCAGGCCACCAAACAGTTTCTTTTCTTCTAACTCTTCTTCGAAAATTTGGGGAGGAAGTTTGAGTGCTAGAATTTTTCGAATCTGCTGAGCTAAAGATTGACTATATGCCATAGCTTTTCACTTTTCTTAATAACGTGATGGGCCCGCGCTTGCACTTCGGATGTTGAAACGTTTCTTGAGATAGAAGCGAAGGGAGAGAAGAGCAGCCCCTAGGATAGCCAAAGGCAATGGAGCAAGGACTGGATTGAGGTTTGCTGGTAGGAAGCTTGTTGCAAAGAAGACAACCAACCAAAGGACCATAGAGGCCAGGATAACGAGGATTGATTTCCAGAATGGAGGACGTTGGCTACGATCTGTGTCTGGTCCATAGTACTGGTAGACAAAGTAGTACATCAAGTAGAAGGCAAGTCCTCCTACAAGCCCAACCAACAAGAGGGTAATCAATCCATAGCCAATAGCCTGATCTGTAGAGAAGAAGGTAGTTAGAGCGCTAACCAATGCAAAGAGACTGGTGATAAAAAGAGCTGAGTCCATAATCATGAGTTTTGGATCGTCATTTTCTTTTGGATGCTCTTTTTCGTATTGCTCCTTGACAGTGAAGCTATGAGCCCAGTGAGTTGGAGCGCCATAGAGGGAACGAGCAGTCGTTCCTTTGGCTTGCTCTTCAAGGATTTTAGGAATGACTTCCTCAAAGATAGCCTTGATTTCAGCGTCTGTTTTACCATCTTTGATAAATTGTTGGGTAGCGATGTGGATAAATTCTTGGTTTTTCTTGGTTAGTTTCTGTAAATCAATCTGAGACATAGGGATTCCTCTTAGAACCATTTTTTATGGATGAGATAGAGAGTGAGCGAAACACTCATAGCAAAGGCGATAAAGACGATTAACCAGAAGGCGTGAGGCTCACCGTTCAGAGGGATTTCATTATCCTTGAAGTTCATCCCATAGGCTGAGAAGATCATGGTTGGGACAGACATAACGATGGTCACGAGAGCCAGGGTCTTCATGATGTTGTTCTGGTTATTGGAAATGATAGAGGCAAAGGTCTCTGTCATAGAGTGAAGGACGTTTCCATAGATATCTGCCATCTCGATGGCCTGTTGGGTTTCAATCAGAGTGTCTTCGAGTAGGTCTTCGTCTTCTAGGTATTTCTTGATATTGCTAGTTGCGCTGGTCAATTTCTTAATCACACGCTCGTTCGTCTTCAGTGAGGCCTTGAAATAGACGATGGTCTTTTCCAATTCCATGAGCTCGATCAGCTCTTCGTTTCGAGTAGACTTGTGAAGTTGACTTTCAATTTGTTCACTCTTACGGTCGATCGAACGAAGGGCCGTAAGGTAAAGTTCGGCGTTGCGGTAGAGAATCTGGAAGATAAAGCGTGAACGCATGAAGGTGTAAAAGTTACGCAGTCTACGGTTGATAAAGACATCGAGAACGGGGAGGGGTTCCAAGCAGGTGGTGATAATGGTTTCCTCTGTGATGATAATCCCCAGCGGAATCGTAACGTAGTAGGTACGATTGTTTCTTTCTTCTGTGATGGGAACGTCCACGATGATCAAAGTATACTCATCTTCGATGGTAATACGGGACATTTCTTCCGCATCGAGTGGTGCTCGAAGGTCGGCAATGTCAATGTCAAAGGCGTTGGCGATTTCCAACGATTCATTTTGTGTAGGATTGACGAGGTTGATCCAAGTACCCGGTTCAAGCGTGTCGATCTCTTTAAATTCAGTTGTTGTTGAGAGAAAAACTTGTTTCATATCCCCTATCCTTTCCTACTATTTCAGTGATTCATTTTTTGCACCGTACTATTATACTATAAAAACAGCTTTTTGGGTAATAGAATTTCACATTTTTTGGTATAATGGAAAGCAATAATGGACTAGAAAGAACAAAGATGCAAGATAAAATTGTGATTCATGGGGCGCGTGCCCATAACTTAAAAAATATTGATGTGGAGATTCCGCGAGACAAGCTAGTTGTTGTGACTGGTTTATCAGGGTCTGGGAAATCCAGTCTGGCCTTTGATACCCTCTATGCTGAGGGCCAACGTCGCTATGTAGAGAGTCTATCAGCCTATGCTCGACAATTCTTGGGAAATATGGAGAAACCTGATGTGGATGCCATTGATGGCCTCAGCCCAGCTATTTCCATCGACCAGAAAACCACCAGCAAAAACCCTCGTTCGACCGTGGGAACCACGACTGAAATCAATGATTATCTGCGTCTCCTCTACGCACGTGTGGGGACGCCTTACTGTATCAACGGGCATGGGGCTATCAAGGCTTCTTCTGTAGAACAAATCGTGGATAAGGTCTTGGAATTGCCGGAACGGCAACGTCTGCAAATTTTAGCTCCTGTCATTCGTAAGAAAAAAGGGCAACATAAGAGTGTCATTGAAAAGGTTCAGAAAGACGGTTATGTCCGTGTCCGAGTGGATGGGGAGGTCTATGATGTGACCGAAGTTCCAGAGCTGTCCAAGAGCAAGCAACACAATATTGATGTCGTAGTTGACCGTATTGTTATCAAGGAGGGCATTCGTAGCCGTCTCTTTGACTCCATTGAGGCTGCCCTTCGTATCGCAGAAGGCTATGTGATTGTCGACACTATGGACGATTCGGAGTTGCTCTTCTCTGAGCATTATGCCTGTCCAGTTTGTGGTTTTACCGTACCAGAGTTAGAGCCTCGTCTCTTCTCCTTTAATGCTCCTTTTGGCTCTTGTAGTGAGTGTGACGGTTTGGGTATCAAGCTGGAGGTGGATGTTGACTTGGTGGTTCCTGATACCAGCAAAACTTTGCGTGAGGGAGCCTTGGCACCTTGGAATCCTATCTCATCCAACTACTATCCAAATATGCTTGAGCAGGCCATGACAGCCTTTGGAGTGGATATGGATAAGCCCTTTGAGGACTTGTCAGCAGAAGATAAGAACTTGATTCTCTACGGCTCGGATGGCAAGGAATTCCATTTCCACTATGAAAATGAATTTGGCGGTGTGCGCGATATTGACATTCCTTTTGAGGGGGTTGTCAATAATATCAAGCGTCGTTACCATGAGACTAACAGTGATTACACACGCACCCAAATGCGTCTCTACATGAATGAACTAACCTGCGGAACTTGCCATGGCTACCGTCTCAATGACCAGGCCTTGTCTGTCCGTGTGGGTGGGGAACAAGGACCACATATCGGTGAAATCTCAGACCTGTCTATCGCAGACCACTTGGCTTTGGTGAGCCAGTTGACTCTGTCTGAAAATGAAGCCATCATTGCCCGTCCTATTCTCAAGGAAATCAAGGATCGCTTGACCTTCCTCAATAACGTAGGTCTTAACTATCTGACTCTGTCACGTTCGGCAGGAACCCTATCAGGTGGAGAGAGTCAGCGTATTCGCTTGGCAACCCAGATTGGGTCCAATTTATCCGGTGTCCTTTATATCCTGGATGAGCCGTCGATTGGTCTTCACCAGAGGGATAATGACCGCTTGATTGCCAGTCTGAAAAAGATGCGTGACTTGGGCAATACTCTCATCGTGGTGGAACACGATGAAGATACCATGCGCGAGGCGGATTATCTGATTGATGTTGGTCCGGGTGCTGGTGTTTTTGGTGGAGAGATTGTCGCTGCAGGAACGCCCAAGCAGGTGGCTCGCAACAGCAAGTCTATCACAGGCCAGTACTTATCAGGAAAGCGAGCGATTCCAGTACCAGAAGAGCGCCGTGCCGGAAATGGTCGTTTTATCGAAGTGACAGGAGCGCGTGAGAACAACCTGCAAAATGTCACAGCTCGCTTCCCACTAGGAAAATTCATCGCAGTGACAGGGGTGTCGGGCTCAGGGAAATCGACCCTAATCAATAGCATTCTCAAAAAAGCTATTGCCCAGAAGCTCAACCGCAATTCAGACAAACCTGGTAAGTTTAAAACGATTACAGGGATTGAGCATGTAGACCGCTTGATTGATATTGATCAGAGCCCTATCGGACGAACGCCGAGGTCCAACCCAGCTACCTATACAGGAGTTTTTGACGATATACGTGACCTTTTTGCCCAGACAAATGAGGCTAAGATTCGTGGTTACAAAAAGGGACGTTTCAGTTTCAATGTTAAGGGAGGTCGCTGTGAAGCCTGCTCAGGTGACGGGATCATCAAGATTGAGATGCACTTCTTGCCAGATGTTTATGTGTCTTGTGAGGTCTGCCACGGAACCCGCTACAACAGTGAAACCCTAGAAGTTCACTACAAGGAAAAAAATATTTCACAGGTCTTGGACATGACGGTCAACGATGCGGTGGAATTCTTCCAACATATTCCGAAAATTCAACGTAAACTTCAGACTATCAAGGATGTGGGACTGGGCTATGTGACGCTAGGTCAACCAGCTACCACTCTTTCTGGGGGAGAAGCCCAGCGTATGAAGCTGGCTAGCGAACTCCACAAACGCTCGACAGGCAAGTCATTCTATATTTTGGATGAGCCAACGACAGGGCTTCATACTGAGGACATCGCTCGCTTGCTTAAAGTCTTAGCTCGCTTTGTCGACGATGGAAATACAGTCCTCGTCATCGAGCACAATCTGGATGTCATCAAGACTGCAGACCATATCATTGACTTGGGGCCTGAGGGCGGTGTCGGTGGTGGAACCATCATCGCAACAGGAACACCAGAAGAAGTAGCGGCCAATGAAGCCAGCTACACAGGACACTATTTGAAAGGAAAGTTACATCATGAATAAACGTGTGCAAGCATTTCTAGCTAAAATGCAAGAAAAAGAACTAGATGGTATCATCATCAACAACCTTAAAAACGTCTATTATTTGACTGGTTTTTGGGGTTCAAATGGAACAGTCTTTATCAGCCATGACCGTCAGGTTTTGGTGACAGATTCTCGCTATATCATTGCAGCTAAGCAAGAAGTAACAGGTTTTGAGATTGTGGCTGACCGCGATGAATTGGCTGTCATTGCAGGCATTGTTAAGGATATGGGCTTGTCTCGCGTCGGTTTTGAGGACGAGATTTCGGTCTCTTATTACCATCGTATGCAGGCTGCTTTTGTAGGTTTGGACTTGCTTCCGCAGACTCAGTTTGTTGAAGCGCTTCGGATGATTAAAGATGAAGCGGAGATTGCGACTATTCGCAAGGCTTGTTATATCTCAGACCAAGCTTTCCGAGATGCACTTGACTTTATCAAACCAGGAAAAACTGAGATTGAAATTGCCAACTTCCTTGATTTCCGCATGCGGGAGCTAGGAGCGGCAGGCTTGTCTTTTGATACCATTTTAGCAAGTGGCATCAACTCTTCTAAGCCCCACGCCCATCCAATGCACAAACCGGTTGAAGCGGGAGAAGCTATTACCATGGACTTCGGCTGTCTCTACGACCACTATGTCAGTGATATGACACGGACCATCTACCTCGGTCATGTCAGTGACGAGCAGGCAGAAATATACAATACGGTTCTGAAAGCCAACCAAGCTCTGATTGATCAAGCTAAGGCTGGCTTAGGTTTCCGTGACTTTGACAAAATCCCTCGTGATATTATCATCGAGGCAGGCTATGGCGACTACTTTACCCACGGTATTGGCCACGGTATCGGACTGGATATTCACGAAGAACCTTACTTTAGCCAAACTTCCAAAGAAGTCATTAAATCTGGTATGGTCTTGACTGATGAACCGGGTATTTATATTGAAGGTAAATACGGGGTTCGTATTGAAGATGATATCCTGATTACAGATAACGGTTGCGAATTGTTGACTCTGGCACCGAAGGAATTAATTGTTATTTAAGAAAATTATGATAAATCGTTGACTTTTATATTTTAAAGGTTTATACTGATAGACGAAAACGGTAGGTGAGGCTACCATAGGGATACGGATGACTACCGCAAAGCAGTGGAGACACTACTCGTTGGTCAACAGTCCTGGTCGCGAAGGCTAAGACTAAGCTCATTACATCGCCCTATGGAGTTAAAGCTTGAACGAAAAAACAGATAATTAGTTTTTTAATCCTGCCATTTTATGGTGGGATTTTCTACTGTTTTAGAACAAGGAAAGGAGACAAACGATGCAAATTGACGATCATCCAGAACCGCACATACACAGCCAATCGCTGATTTGTGTCGTTCTGCCCTTATAAAGTGATTGGTCTCTGTGTATGAAACACATCATTCATACAGATAGGAGAAACCAATGAAAACTACAAAAGAAAGATTAGCAACAGCTATTCACATACCTTTAAACGAAACTCTATCTTTTTATAAGACAAGTCTAACAGGCTTGACTGAGGAGCAGTTGGAGAAAAATCGTGACCTATATGGCGAAAACACCATCACCAAGGGTCAAGAAGACAGTATCCTCAAAAAGATTTACGAATCTATTATCAATCCATTTACAATCATCCTCCTGGTCATCGCTATGTTCTCCATGGTGACCAATGTCTGGTTGGCGAAGCCTGGACAAGAAGACCCGACGACCTCTATCATCATCGTTGTCCTAGTCCTCATTTCTGGTGGCATTCGATTTGTCCAAGAATTGCGAAGTGACAAAGCTGCGACCAATCTTTCAAAAATGATTGTGAATACAGCTACGGTTATTCGCGAAGGCCAGAGTTTAGAGATCGCAATTGAAGATTTGGTCGTTGGAGATATAGTCAAATTGAGTGCTGGAGATATGATTCCGGCAGACCTCCTTTTGATTGAATCACGTGATTTCTTTGTTCAACAGTCTGGCTTGACAGGTGAAAGTGATTCGGTTGAAAAATTGGCTTTGTCAAAAATGAGTCAGTCAAATTTTGATAGTCTGCTAGAAGCAGAAGCGCTCGCCTTTATGGGAACCAACGTGATATCAGGAAGTGCCAAGGCTTTGATTCTAGCAGTTGGTGATGACACCATGATGGGGGAAATAGAGCAGACTCTCAATACTTATGACGAACCGACCTCTTTCGAACGGGATATGAACAGTATCTCCTGGCTTTTAATCCGTTTGATGTTGGTCATGGTTCCCATCGTATTTCTTTCCAATGGTTTGACGGATGGAGATTGGTTAGAGGCTGGCGTATTTGCTTTGAGCGTGGGTGTCGGGCTTACACCTGAGATGCTTCCCATGATCATCACGGCCAGTCTAGCAAAAGGCTCCATTATCATGGCCAAGGAAAAAGTCGTCATCAAAAAACTCAATGCCATACAAGATCTAGGTGCTATTGATATCCTATGCACGGATAAAACCGGAACCCTCACCCAAGACGAAATTGTCCTTGAATATCCTTTGGATATACATGGAGATTTGGATTTGTCTGTGTTGAGACGGGCCTACCTCAATTCCTATTTTCAAACGGGATTGAAAAACTTGATGGACCGTGCCATTATCAGTAGAACTGAAAAAGAAGCTAAAGAACACGCTATTCTACAAAATTTGGATACTAGCTTCCAAAAAATAGACGAATTGCCCTTTGATTTTGAACGCAGACGGATGAGTGTCATCGTCAAGGATGAGAACGAAGTTGTTAGTTTGGTAACCAAGGGTGCTCTAGAGGAAATGCTTGCGATTTCAACCCATGTGGAATATCACGGTCAGATTAGCCCTCTGACGGATGATATCCGAGTGGAAATCTTAAAAGAAGTAGATCAACTTAATCAGCAAGGCTTGCGAGTCTTGGGAGTTGCCTATAAAACAGGCCTAAAAGAAGGTTTTGCTTACTCCGTTGAAGATGAAAAAGAGATGACTCTAACAGGTTATCTTGCCTTTCTAGATCCACCAAAACCATCTGCAGCACCTGCTATCCAAGCTTTGTTAGAACACGGTGTTCAAACAAAGATTTTGACGGGAGACAATGAAAAGGTAACCCAAGCAGTTTGCGAAAAAGTTGGTCTAGACGTTGATCAAATCTTGTTGGGTTCTGATATTGACGCCATGACGGACGAAGAGTTGGCTCAAGCAGTTGAGAAGGTGACTGTCTTTGCCAAACTCTCTCCGGATCAAAAAGCACGAATCATTTTACAAATCAAATCGAATGGACATTGTGTCGGCTATATGGGAGATGGAATCAACGATGCCCCTTCTATGAAAGTGGCAGATGTGGGGATTTCTGTTGATACAGCAGTAGATATTGCCAAAGAAACGGCTGATGTCATTTTGCTAGATAAGGATTTGATGGTGCTTGAAAAAGGTCTGGTTGAAGGACGCAAAGTCTATGCCAACATGACCAAATATATCAAGATGACGGTCAGCTCTAATTTCGGGAATATTCTGTCACTCTTAGTGTCTGGTATCTTTTTACCTTTCCTCCCTATGGCTCCGATTCACTTGATTGTGTTAAACCTCGTCTACGACCTTTCTTGCATTGCCTTGCCATTTGATAATGTAGATGAAGACTTTTTGAAGCATCCCCATAAGTGGGAAGCCAAGTCTATTACTCGTTTTATGATTTGGATGGGTCCGATTTCTTCTGCCTTTGATATTTTGACCTTTATCTTACTCTATTTTGTCATTGTTCCAATGGCGACAGGTCAAGCTTATGCTCACGGAGCAGAGGCTGCAACGGGCTTTATCATCTTGTTCCAGACAGGTTGGTTCATTGAATCCATGTGGTCCCAAACCATGGTTATCCATATGCTTCGTTCAGCAAAACTTCCTTTCTTACAAAGTCGTCCATCATGGTTTGTTCTTGGAACAACCTTGCTAGCAGCTAGTTTTGTGACCTTCCTTCCCTACTCTTCAATTGCTAGCCTGCTTCATTTAACCCCTTTGGAACCAATTTATTTCCTCTTTTTGCTTTTGATTATCGTTCTCTATATGATAAGTGTTACAGTTGTGAAACGATTGTATATCAAAAAATTTAAAAGTTGGTTATAAATTGATTTTGTCAAGAAAAAAGTACGAAAATCGCGAAAAAAGTTAATTTTTTTTAAAAATAGGTCGCAAGTCGGATGTTTTTTATGGTATAATAGACTAAACTGATAGTAACATGTAGCGAAAGGGGTAGGTACATGATCAAAATTTATACAGTCTCAAGTTGTACTAGCTGTAAAAAAGCGAAAACCTGGCTCAATGCCCACCAGTTAAGTTATAAAGAACAAAATCTCGGTAAAGAAGGAATTACAAGAGAAGAGTTATTAGATATTCTCACGAAAACAGATAATGGAATTGCCAGTATCGTTTCGTCAAAAAACCGCTACGCTAAGGCACTTGGAGTTGACATCGAGGATTTGAGTGTCAATGAAGTGCTCAACTTAATCATGGAAACACCACGGATCTTAAAGAGTCCGATTCTCGTTGACGAGAAGCGCCTACAAGTCGGCTATAAAGAAGATGATATCCGTGCCTTCTTGCCACGCTCTGTCCGTAATGTAGAAAATGCAGAAGCACGTCTACGTGCAGCTCTATAAAACATCAAGGCTGGGAGTGACTCCTGGCCTTGTTTGCTCTTTTGTTTTAAAATCATGTGAGGAATTATGAAAAAGTTACTAATTGCTAGTTTTGCTCTCCTCTTTTTGCTTGCGGGATGTGGGCAAAAAAAGGAAACTCCTGCTGCTTCCACAACAGCATCTGACCCCATCCAATCCAACCTTCCCGTTTTGGACAATGCCGAAAAGAATACGGTTGTCACCAAGACCTTGCTGATGCCGAAGTCAGAAAATGGAACGCAGCAGATTCAGACCATTACTTATAAAGGCAATCAGTTTTTGACCTTGACCATCCAGCAAAAACGACCTGTCGGGGATGAACTCAAGACCTTTATCTCTGAAAATGGCCTAGAGGAGACGCAAAAAGCGCTTCTAGAAGCGGAAGAAAAGGATGAGACCATCCAAGAGGCACGCAAACTAGCAGGATTCAAACTGGAAACCAAGCTACTCAGCGAGACAGAAATCCAGACGACAACGACTTATGATTTTCAAGTATTGGATGTCAAAAAGGCATCTCAGCTGGAATATTTAAAAAATATCGGCCTTGAAAATCTCTTAAAAAACGAACCTAGCCAATATATTGCAGATAGAGTGGCAAATGGGGCGACAGAACAATAGAAAATCCAAATTAATCGACTGACTTATTTGTAGAACGTCAGGGAATGTGCTATAATAGTACTATTCTAAGGAAAGAGGGTGTTAGAATGGGATTTACTGAAGAAACTGTACGGTTTAAATTGGATGATTCCAATAAGAAAGAAATTAGCGAAACGTTGACAGACGTCTATGCTTCTTTGAACGACAAGGGCTACAATCCGATTAACCAGATCGTCGGTTATGTATTGAGTGGTGACCCTGCCTACGTTCCTCGTTATAACAATGCGCGAAATCAAATCCGTAAGTATGAGCGTGATGAAATTGTTGAAGAATTGGTACGCTACTACCTTAAGGGACAAGGAGTCGATCTATAATCTATGAGAATTATGGGATTGGACGTCGGTTCAAAAACAGTAGGGGTGGCGATTAGCGATCCCCTAGGCTTCACCGCTCAGGGACTTGAAATCATCCAGATTAATGAGGACCAGGGCCAGTTTGGTTTTGACCGGATCAAGGAATTGGTTGACAGCTATAAGGTAGAACGCTTTGTAGTTGGTCTGCCTAAAAACATGAACAATACCAGTGGACCGCGGGTAGAAGCTAGTCAAGCCTACGGAGCAAAATTAGAGGAGCTTTTTGGTTTACCAGTAGACTATCAAGATGAGCGTCTGACGACTGTCGCTGCGGAACGTATGCTGATTGAGCAAGCAGATATCAGTCGTAACAAACGCAAGAAAGTTATTGATAAGTTGGCTGCTCAGCTGATTTTGCAAAATTATTTAGATAGAAAATTTTAAGACAGAGGAGAAACTATGTCACACGATCACAACCATGATCACGAAGAACGTGAATTGATTACACTTGTTGATGAACAAGGAAATGAAACTTTATTTGAAATCCTTTTGACCATTGATGGAAAAGAAGAATTTGGTAAAAACTATGTTCTGCTAGTGCCAGTTAACGCAGAAGAAGATGAAAATGGTGAAGTTGAAATCCAAGCTTACTCATTCATCGAAAATGAAGACGGAACAGAAGGCGAATTGCAACCAATCCCAGAAGACTCAGAAGACGAATGGAACATGATTGAAGAAGTCTTCAACAGCTTTATGGAGGAGTGATACAGTCTGGGAGACTGTATCACCCCAACTCCTAGAAACTAGAAAGAGTTGGAACATCCGGTGGATGTTTTTAGCCCTGCGCCAGAAATTAGAAACGCAGGAACGTCCGGTGGACGTTTTTAGCCCACGTTGAAATTCATAGTAGCTAGTGATTAGCTAACCAGGTAAGAGGTCGGGATTTTAGTCCCGACCTCGCTTTTTATTTGTAATCATACTTTGATGCGGTAGTTGATTGGACTTTTGTTAAGGAGACATGTATGTTTGAAGTAGAAGAATGGCTTCATAGTCGGATTGGTTTAAACTTTAGATCTGGACTTGGACGAATGCAACGAGCGGTGGATTTGTTGGGGAATCCTGAGAAGACATATCCTATTATCCATGTAACAGGGACTAACGGTAAAGGGTCAACTATTGCTTTTATGAGGGAGCTGTTTGTTGCTCATGGTAAAAAAGTTGGTACTTTTACCTCTCCTCATATCATCAGTATCCATGATCGAATCTGTATCAATGGACAACCGATCGCGGAGGAAGACTTTGTCCGTATAGCTAACCAAGTCAAAGAGATGGAGAAAACTCTCTTAGAAACGCATGATCAATTGTCTTTCTTTGAGTTGTTGACCTTGATTGCCTTGCTTTACTTTAAAGAGCAGGGAGTGGATTTGGTTTTGCTAGAAGTGGGGATAGGTGGTCTACTTGATACTACTAATGTCGTAACAGGAGAGATTGCAGTTATTACTTCCATTGGGCTAGATCATCAGGAGACCTTGGGCGATAATCTGGAGGAAATAGCCGAGCAGAAAGCTGGCATTTTCAAGGCTGGCAAGAAGGCGGTCATTGCCAAGCTTACTCCAGAAGCGGAGCTTGTCTGTCAAAATACAGCAAGAGAGTTAACTGTGGATCTCTATCAAGCTGGGCGAGACTTCTCCTTGAATGCTGGGGATTTTTCAAGTAGCCTAGCGAGTTTTTCACAACTTGAAATCAGTTTGGAAGGTGTTTATCAGCAAGAAAATGCTGCCTTGGCTTTGGAAACTTTTCTTCTGTTTATGGCGTCAAGAGGTGAAAGGGTCGAAGAAGTGCTTGTCAGACGGGCCTTGCAAGAGACCCACTGGGCAGGTCGATTGGAACGGATTCGTCCGCAAATCTACCTAGATGGGGCTCACAATCTGCCAGCCTTGACTCGTCTAGTTGAGTTTATCCAAGGGAAAATCCAGCAAGGTTATCAAATTCGCATTCTTTTTGGCGCCCTTAAACGCAAGGATTATCAGGGGATGCTAGGCTATCTATCTAAGCAGTTGCCTGAGGTGGAACTTAAGATAACAGGCTTTGACTACCAAGGCTCTCTGGATGAAAAGGATGTGGTAGGTTACGATTTGATTTCTTCCTATGGCGATTTTATCAGAGAATTTGAAGAAAGGGCCAATAATCAGGACCTGCTTTTCGTGACGGGTTCACTCTACTTTATCTCAGAAGTCCGAGCGAGTTTGGTAGGAAGCGACGAGATTAGTTGACCTTCTAGGTTTATGTTGCTATACTGTAGGTAGGATGTATATCTGGAAACGATTCCAGCAAAACATTGGCACAAAAGAAAGGAAATCGCTATGAAAACGAAAACATTCACACTTTCTATTGCTTCCCTAGCAATTCTTAGTCTTTTAGCAGCTTGTGGACCTAAGGCACAAGCCCCTACCCAGCAATCTGCTCAGCAATCATCTACTCAACAAGAATCATCTTCTAGCGCTACGACAAGTGCTAGTCAACCGCAGGCATCCTCAAGTCAGGACACTACTGTAGCTCAACCTACGAATATCGATGGTACCTATACTGGAAAGGATGAGAATGACCAAATCACTCTTGTTGTAACAGGTAAAACTGGTACATGGACTGAGGTCGAGCCAGATGGAGATAAGGAAATCAAGCAAGTCAGCTTTGAGCCAGAAAATCAACGTGTCATTATCGGTGATGATGTCAAAATTTACACGGTTAATGGTAATCAATTGATTATCGATGATATGGACCGAGAGGCATCTGACCGAGTGGTATTAACTAAGCAATAATGATTAAGTAAAAGTTCCAATGAGATGAAAGCTATCTTTTTGGAGCTTTTTTCTTGAAAAAAGGGTTGGGTGTTCTTTACTAACTTTTTACTTAAAACGCTTACAAATGTTTGTAAAACTTCTTATAAGGTCGTATACTTATAGTAAATAATCAATTAGCGCAGAGGCGCAGGAGGAAAAGCATATGGCTACATTTTATGTTCCGGCAGTTAACCTTATCGGTAAAGGTGTTGTAAATGAAGTAGGTCCGTATATCAAGGAATTGGGGTATAAGAAGGCCCTTTTGGTGACAGATAAGTTCATCGAAGGCAGTGATATTTTACCTAAGGTCCTAAAACCATTAGATGCTGAAGGGGTCGAATATGTGATTTTTAGCGATGTGGAGCCAAATCCGACTTGCAAGAATGTCACAGATGGAGTGGCTGCCCTGAAAGAGCATGGATGTGACTTCATCATCAGTCTTGGAGGAGGATCTCCTCAGGATGCGGCTAGCTGTATCTCTATCATCGCTACAAATGGTGGAAAACCACAGGACTACGAAGGTCTTCACAAGTCTGCTAAAAAAGGCTTGCCAGTGGTTGCAATCAATACAACAGCTGGAACTTCTGCAGAAATCACTATTAACTATGTTATTACTGACGAAGAGCGCAAGGTCAAGATGGTAATGGTTGATAAGAACAGCCTCGCCCTCATCTCTGTCAATGATCCAGAACTCATGCTTTCAAAGCCGAAAGGATTGACAGCAGCGACAGGTATGGATGCTCTTACTCACGCTGTCGAAGCCTTGGTAACACCAGGTGCTTATAATGTGACCAAGAAACTTTCTATCGGAGCGATTGAACTCATCAAGGAGTATCTTCCTCGTGCTGTGGCAAATGGCCAAGATATTGAAGCGCGTGAGGGTATGGTCAATGCCATCTTCCTCGGTGGTATGAGCTTTAACAATGCTGGTTTGGGTTATGTTCATTCTATGGCTCACCAACTCGGTGCGGTATATAACTTGCCACATGGTGTCTGCTGTGCCATGCTTCTCCCAGTTGTAGAACGTGAAAATGCCAAGCGTGTACCAGAAGCTTTCCGCAATGTGGCCAAGGCCTTGGGACTCCATGTTGAAGGGAAAACAGACCAAGAATGTGCTGACTATGCTATCGCTGAGATTGAGAAACTTTCTGAAACTGTTGGTATTCCGAAGAAACTCACTGAACTCGGTATCCAAGAAAAAGACTTTGACTTTGACTACCTTTCTAAGAATGCTTTGATTGATGCATGTGCGCCAGGCAATCCATTTATGCCAACTTTAGAAGAAACCATTGCTCTCTACAAAGAACTTTTTTAAAGACTAAGTAGAGTGGAAGGAACTTATTCTTCAAAATATAAATAATATTGGAAAGAACTATCATTTTGGTAGTTCTTTTTTTTAAAATTTGCTATCCTAGACATATGAGAAAAATCAAAATTGATGTGGTTGTAGTACCCTTAAGTGGGCATCTCTTCCCAACACTGAATTTACTTGCACCCTTGTTGAAGGATCCCTTGTATGAGATTCGATTATTTACAGGACCGCAACGAAAAACTGTAGCAGAGGAGATGGGATTCCGAGTGATTTCCATTTTAGAAAATTGTGTAGATGAGTTTGAGCGTGTAGCCAACAATGAAGGTCAATTAAACCTGTTTTCTGCTTATCGACAGTTGTCAGCTAGTCTTGATTTGATCAATGTGGTTTCAGATCAATTAGTGCAAGAGTGGCAGGAAAATAGACCGGATATTGTGATTGCGGACTTTATAACCCTCTCTGGAGGACTTGTTGCGGAACAGTTGAATATTCCCTGGATTACCACGATGGCGACACAGTTTGCCATTGAAACGACAGATGGACCGCCTTGTTTCTTTGGAGGATTGGGCAGTCCAAAAACATCTTTCCAATCTGGTCTGCAATGGCTAGGAAGAAAAGGGACTCGTTTAGGGAAACGAATCGTAAGCTTTTTATTGAGAGAACGATTGAAACGTTACGATTTTAAACTTTACAATCAGAAAGGTCAGGAAACCATCTATTCACCCTATTCCATCTTGGGAATTGGGATGAAAGAGTTGGAGCTGAAAAGTGGTTTTCCAGAGCACTACCTTTGGGTGGGACCTTTTGGGTCTTCGATTGAGAGGGCAGAAAATTATCCCCTCGATTTGTCTCCTTATGCAGGTTATAAGAAGGTCCTTGTCTCCTGTGGCACTCAGCTAGCATGGGCCAAAGACAATCTCCTCTATCAGACACAACAATTGGCAGAAGCACATCCAGATTGCCACTTCTTTGTGACTCTGGGGTTTGGCGGACAAGACTTCCAATGTGAAGAGTTCATGGACAATGTTTCTGTGGTATCCTATCTTCCCTATAAGGAGTACATTCCTCAGATGGATTATGTGATTCATCATGGTGGTGCGGGTATTTTTTACCAGTGTATCATCTATGGTAAGCCTGCCTTGATTCTCCCCCATGACTATGATCAGTATGACTATGCAGTTCGTGGATTAGAGGCAGGGATTGCCTTGACTGCTAAACGAGAGGATACGGAAGCGATTGGACGTGCCTTTGATGAGTTGTTGGCTAGAGATGACTGGCCAGACTTGAACAGACTTAGTCGTGCAGCTCAAATCTATCAGCCAACAGAGATTCTGAAGAGCGAAATACATCGGCTCTTAGGGGACAAGGAGAAGTAAAGAATGAAGAAAGTATTGGTAACAGGTGCTACGGGCTTTCTAGGCAAGTATGTTGTTGAAGAGCTCAGTCAGCAGGGCTATCAGGTACGCGCTTTTGGACGCAATCGCAAGGTGGGTCAGTCTTTAGAGAACTCCTCTGTGGCATTTTTTCAGGGGGATTTGACCAAGCAAGAGGATTTGGCTCGGGCTTGTCAGGGGATGGACATGGTTGTGCATGCGGGTGCTCTTTCTACCGTTTGGGGGCCTTGGGAGGATTTCTACCAGACAAATGTCTTAGGGACCAAGTATGTTCTGAATGCTTGCCGAGAGGCTGGTATTCAGCGTTTGGTTTATGTGTCCTCGCCTAGCATCTATGCTGCGCCTCGAGATCAGTTAGCTATCAAAGAAAGTGCTGCTCCTCAGGAAAATAATCTGAACAACTACATTCGTAGTAAGCTGGCTTCGGAGAAGCTGTTTAAGGATTATCCCGATGTTCCGAGTATTATTTTACGACCTCGTGGGCTTTTTGGGATTGGGGATACCAGTATTTTGCCCCGAGTTCTCAAACTCAGTCAGAAGATTGGCATTCCCTTGATAGGGGATGGTCGTCAGCTCATGGATATGACCTGTGTGGAAAATGTCGCTCTGGCAATTCGCTTGGCACTAGAGGCCCCTCAAGCTAGTGGCGAAGTTTATAATATTACCAATGGGGAACCAAGAGCCTTTAAGGATTTGATAGAAGAAACCTTGAGAGGGTTGGGCTATCCAATAACATACAGAAAAGTGCCAGCTCCTCTTCTTTCAGTTATTGCTAGTAGTTTAGAGTTTCTGTATAAGGTCTTGAAACTCAAAGGTGAACCGCCTCTGACACGCTATACCTATTATCTGCTCCGTTATAGTCAGACGCTGGACATCAGCAAGGCGGAGCGAGACTTGGGGTATCACCCTCAAATCAGTATTTCGGAAGGGATTGAACAATATGTCCAAGATTATCGAAAGCATTGATTATTTCCCAGCAGGCTACTGTACCAGCTACACAGGTTTGCTATTTAAGGGAGTTAAGAATCAAAAGATGACCTTTCCAGCAGGTGTTTTTCTTATCAAACACAGGGACAAGGGCTATCTCCTCTATGACACAGGCTATCATTACGATATTAAGACCCATCTTCGCTATGGCTTCTATCGGCTAGGAACGCCCGTTCAAATGACGGAGAAGAACCAGATTTCTCGTTTGCTGGAAGCGAAGGGAATCAAACCAGAAGAAATTAACTATGTTCTTCTATCACACCTACATCCAGATCATCTGGGAGGAGCTAGTTTCTTTCCTCATGCAACCTTTATCTTGACAAAAGAAGTATATGAAGTCTACCAAAAACCCAAGTTGAAAGACTTGATTTTCAAGGAGTTTTTACCAGCTTCTTTTGAGAAAAATCTAACCATTATCAGAGCTGACCAGCAAGATTCAACTTTTCCCTATCGTCCGATTTGTGATCTTTTTGGAGATGGCAGTATCCTAGTTGCTTCTGTTGATGGGCATGCTAGAGGGCAAGCCTGTCTATATTTTCCAGACCTTAATCTCCTCATTGCAGCGGACCTCTGTTGGGGAATTGACCTCTTACCTTACACCAAGCAGATGCACCTGATTCCTTCCTTTGTTCAGGATAATAAGTCTGACTATATCAGGGGGACAGAGTTTCTGGAGGAAGTCTTAAAGGACGGTATCGAGGTAGTTGTTAGCCATGATCCTGTAGAAAGGATAGAGTCAATCTTACATGAAAAAAATAACCTTTCTTAAAACCTTTATCCAAACTCGTTGGCTTCATCATTTCAAATCTCGAGAAGCTGTAGAAAACTATCAGAAAAAGCAATTAGCTAACTATATGGACTTTTTAAAGCGAGAGTCGCCCTACTTTAAAAATGGGGTTCCTAGCAACTTTGACCATATGGACAAGGCTTTTATGATGGAACATTTCAATGAGCTCAACACCCAAGGAGTGGATCGTGATGAAGCCTTATCCTTAGCTATTGAAAGTGAGAAGACCCGTGACTTCACTGAACTTAAAGGGGAAGTAGCCGTCGGTCTGTCTTCAGGGACGTCTGGACATCGGGGGCTCTTTATCACAACAGAGAAAGAGCGAAGTATGTGGGCTGCGGCTATCTTGGCAAAGATGTTGCCCAAGGGGCAGCTTTTTGGACACCGCATCGCCTTTTTCCTGAGAGCTGATAATGAACTCTATCAGACCATCAATACAGCGCTCATTCGTCTAGAGTATTTTGATATTTTCAAACATACAGATGAGCATATCGATCGACTCAACAACTATCAACCAACGATTATTGTGGCGCCAGCCTCGATGTTGATTGAATTGAGCAAGCGTCTTAAGGATGGAGAGTTAGCTATTCACCCACAAAAAATCGTTTCGGTGGCGGAAATCTTGGAAGATAGTGATAGGGGACGGATCGCAGAAGCCTTTTCACTATCCATCATTGACCAAGTTTATCAGGCGACAGAAGGTTTCCTAGCCTGCACTTGCTCAGCTGGCAATCTACATCTCAACGAAGACATTATCTTTGTAGAAAAGCAGTATCTAGATGACCACCGTTTTTATCCAGTGATTACGGACTTTAAGCGAAGTAGTCAGCCTGTTTATCGCTACCAGCTCAATGATATCTTGGTTGAAAATCCGGAGCCTTGTCCCTGTGGCTCCTACTATACACGGATTGACAAGGTCGAAGGACGCTCTGATGATATCTTCTACTTTAAAGGGCAGAATGGCGGGCAGGTAACGATCTATCCAGACTTTATCAGGCGTTGTATCCTCTTTGTGGAGAATGTAGGAGATTACCAAGTTAAGCAACATTCTGAGAAATTAGTGGAAGTTTGTCTAAGCCGACGAGATGAGGACGTAGAGACAGCAATTTTAGCACAGTTCCAACTCTTGGCCCAGCAAAAAGAGTTCATAGTTCCTCAAATCCAATTTTCAGATTATCACTGGGATACTAGCCGTAAACTCAAACGTATCCAACGTTTATGAAAGGAAGAAAGACAATGACAGAAGTAAAAAGACATGTAGAAATCGCAGGTTATGGCATTTGCCTTCCAAAGCATACAGTTCAATTTAAAGACCAGACCCGTTATCGTGTAGTTGAAAATGAAGAAACGCAACTTGACTTGGCAGAGGGAGCTATCCAGCGTGCACTTGAACATGCAAATTTGAATATTAAAGATATCGATTGCCTTGTATCAGCTAGTGCAGTTGGTGTTCAGCCTATCCCTTGTACGGCTGCCTTGATTCATGAGCGCGTGGCAAAAGGACTCTCAATTCCAGCAATGGACATCAATACAACTTGTACCAGCTTTATTTCTGCTCTATCGACTATGTCCCACTTGATTGAGGCGGGCGAATACAATCGCGTCTTGATTGTGTCTAGTGAGGTTGGAAGTTTAGGGCTCAATCCCAAGCAAAAAGAAAGTTTTGAACTCTTTAGTGATGGGGCAGCAGCCTTTATTTTCCAAAAAAGTCATCAAGAAAAAGGGGTCATTGCTAGTCTCCAACGTACTTGGTCAGAAGGAGCCCACGATACGGAGATTCGTGGAGGTCTGACTTCTTTTCAACCAAAAGAGTACTCTGAAGCGACGAAGACCAACTATATGTTTGACATGAAGGGGAAGAAAATCCTCCTCTTGTCTGCTCGTAAAATCCCAGTCATGTTTGAAGAGTTTCAAGAAAAAACACAGCTAGCCTTGATAGACGTGGACTATATCATTCCTCACCAAGCAAGTCGTGCTCTTCCTTTGGTTATGGAAAAACTAGGTGTGGCTGAGGATCAGTATCTCAATCTCGTCACTGACTATGGAAATATGGTGTCAGTCTCTGTACCGTTTGGCCTGGCTTATTCTTTGGAGCATGGACTTATCAAGGAGGGAGATGTCGTCTACCTTATGGGGACTGCAGCTGGTATGACGGTCAATATGTTGGCTCTGAAATTGTAATAATCATCTAAACACGGAACGACTGGAACTTGAGCAAAGGTAAAAGGTTGCCATCTACCCCTGAACTGAGGTATACTAGTAGAAACAGTAGTTTATCTATCGGTGAGGGAGAATGTTAGAAAAGGAAAGGGATGTATGACAGCTAGAAAAATGCAGCTACTCATGTCCAAATATGGTTTCAGTATTACCATCATGTTGGCAGAGTTGTTTATCGTCTTTGGTTTATTTCTCTATCTTGGGCAAATGGCTCCAATTGTCTGGGTTATCCTAGTCATTTTAGTGAGTATAGCGACCATTGTATCGATTGTCAATCGGTCTATGAATCCTGAAAGTAAGGTAACATGGCTGTTAGTAGCCTTTGTGCCAGTGTTTGGGCCACTGCTCTATATCATGTTTGGAGAACGCCGTTTATCTAAAAAAGAAATGAAGCAGCTAAAGCAGCTCCAATCAATGGTTGATCGAGAGGACAATAGCAGAGCTCTCCGTTTGGAGTTAAAAGAGCAGGATAAGTCAGCTTACGGAGTTATCAAATCTCTCCTCAGCATGGATACGAATGCTGATGTCTATGATCGAACGGATACACAATTTTTTGCATCTGGGGAAAGTATGTGGCATCAGATGCTAGAGGATCTCAGGAAAGCGGAGAAATTTATCTTTCTTGAGTACTATATCATCGAAGAAGGCTTGATGTGGAACAGTATTTTAGAGATTTTGGAAGAAAAGGCTGCTCAAGGAGTAGAAGTTAAGCTCCTCTACGACGATATTGGATGTATGGCAACCTTGCCTGGGGATTATACCATCCAGCTTCGTAGCCGAGGGATTGAAGCCCATAAATTTAACAAGGTGATTCCACGTTTGACCGTTGCTTATAACAACCGTGATCACCGAAAAATCATGATTATCGATGGTCAAATTGCCTATACAGGTGGTATCAATCTGGCCGATGAGTATATCAACCATATCGAACGTTTTGGTTACTGGAAGGATAGCGGTATTCGGTTGGATGGTCCAGCAGTAAAGGCTTTTACCAGACTCTTTTTATCTGCCTGGTATATCAACCGTGGAGAGATTAGTGACTTTGATCAATACCATCTTGAAAATCAACCTAGAGACGGGATGGGGCTCTGTATTCCCTATAGTAGTGGACCAAAACCCATCTACAGAGCTCAAGTTGGAAAAACGGTCTATCAAAATCTTATCAATCAAGCTACAGACTATGTTTATATCACGACACCCTATCTGATTGCTGACTATGATTTAACAGAAAGTATCAAAAATGCAGCTCTGAGAGGGGTAGATGTGCGAATTGTGACGCCGTGTATCCCAGATAAGAAGGTTATTCAGTTAGTTACTCGAGGAGCCTATCCAGACTTGTTATCTGCAGGGGTTCGTATTTATGAGTACAGTCCGGGATTCCTTCATAGCAAGCAAATGCTTGTCGATGGAGAGGCAGCTACTGTGGGGACCATCAATTTTGACTATCGTAGCTTGCTCCACCACTATGAAAATGGTGTTTTGCTTTATAGAACACAATCTATTTTAGACATTGAGAGGGACTTCGAAGAGATTTTTAAAGTTTCTCAAGAAATCTATCCCCACACTATCAAAACCAGCTGGTATCAAAGCCTCATCAAGGAAATTGTCCAGTTGTTTGCACCTATGCTCTAACTATCGATCAAGATCTAGCCTAAGGCTGGATCTTATTTTTGTCTTCTTACGAATAGATAAGTAAAGGAGAAAACCATGCTTAATCTAGAAGATGATGATTTTATCAGAGAGTTTAGTAATAGTCGATTTCATCGTTTTCGTGAAATCGAACGCTTTGCGTTATTGGATAAGAAATTTAGCAAATATCAATCCCAAGCTGACATTCCTGTAAGATTTTGATATACTAAAACAGATAAACTTAGAGGAGAAATTGAATGAACGTATACGGGAAAATAGATGAGAAACAAGAAGAATCTCATTACCAAGACTGGTCAGTGCCAGAGAAACGAGAAGGAGCTCCTATTCCCTTTTTTAGTATCATGCTTTGGAGTTTAGTGGCCACAGCCATTTCGGTTGCCCTGCCTTTTATTTTTGGTTTAATCAGTCCGCAACAAAGTCAGGATCTTTATACCGGTTGGGCCTTACATCAAAATGGTCAAATGTATACAGATTACTATGGGACGGAGGGATTGCTCTATTATGTGCTAACCTACCTTTTTCAAGGCAGTGTTTTGATTGCTTTGGTTGAGTGGTTGGCCTTGTTTGGAGCAGGTGTTTTTCTTTTTAAGGCTGCGGATACTCTTGTCGGCCAAGAAAAGGAAGCGAAGCGAGTTGTCTTTATTCTATACTTGCTTGTAGCTGGTCTCGCTTTTGGTGGTGGTTATGCTCTCTTGCTAGCCCTGCCTTTCCTATTTTATGCATTGAGTATCGTTACAAATTATCTAGCTTTTCCAAAGGACGACAAAGGATTTGTACGAGTGGGGATGAGCCTTGCTCTCGCTTTCTTCCTTGCGCCAATCCCAACCGCCTTGTTTGCGGCTGTACTGGCCTTGGGGATTATCGGCTTTAATCTAGCTAAAGGTCACTTTGTTCATGGTCTATATCAGTTCTTTGCGTCAGCCCTAGGATTTTCACTCTTATTCTATCCTTTAGGCTACTATACAGTGTGGACAGGTAGTTTTGGGGATGCTATTAGCCAGACCTTGTATCCGGTAAATACTCTTAGCCTCTTTTCGAACTCGCATTTGCTTGAAAATGCAGCCTTCTATGGCTTGCTTGCTATTGGATTAGGTTCCCTTGGTTTGCTCTTTGCAGGCTTGTTCCAGTCAAAACCAGCTAAGCAATATGCCCTCTCAATTGCTACTAGCTTGGGATTGTTGGTTTCTTTGGGAATCTTGATTCTCTCTAAAGAACCTATCAATGGTACTCGTCTTGTGGTGCTAATTCCTTTCTTGGCCTTGCTCCTTCTGACAGGAATCAAGGAAGATGTTTCTGAGGGAGGGAGTCGTCGTAGAAGAAGACGTGAGAAACAAACTTCTTTCCTTAAAGGAAATTTCTATCTACCACTGATTGCTCTTGCCTACCTCATTGTTCTTCCTATCGTGAGTCGCTACCTTTCTCACCCAGCGACTTATCAGGAGAGAGACCGTCTTGCTAGCGTGATCAAACAACAAACGAGTTCTGAGGATCGTGTCTATGCTTGGGATGATCGTCCTGATTTCTACCGTGCAAGTGAACGCTTGGCGCCGACTTCTCTATCAACTCCAACACTCTATACTGCAAGCGATGAAAATAAAACCAAACTGATGAATGACCTGAAAGAGAATCAACCGAAGATGATTGTGGTCAATCAAAAGGTTGCCTTGTGGTCAGATGTAGAGAGCTGGCTCAGTGAAAACTATGAGCTTGTTCAGACAGATACTAGCGAGTTCAAACTTTATAAATCAAAATAACAAAAAATCAATATCTTGTGGAATTTTAAAAATTTTATGATTTTTAACACAAGATATTGATTTTTATTTTTAGAGTGGTATAATACTGAATATAAACAATTCAACAATATTTTAGAAAAGAGCATGGATATGATTGTATTAGAAGAAAAGCTTGCAACCGTTCCCACCTTGTTCGTTGAAAAACGAGATGGTAGACGAGTGGTGTTTGATGTAGACAAGATTGACAAGGCTCTCCACAAGGCGGCGGAAAAGGTTATGGACGTTACGCCTCTAGTAGAAAAACGCCTAAATGGTCTAGTTGAAAGAATCGTGACTGAAATTCACAGCCGCTTCCCTCAAGGTGTCAAGATTTATGAAATTCAAAATGTCGTAGAGCACGAACTCCTTGAAGCCAAAGAGTATGCACTAGCTGAGGAGTATATCACTTATCGGACACAAAGGGATTTTGAGCGCTCAAAAGCGACAGATATCAACTTTAGTATCCATAAACTTCTCAATAAAGATCAAGCAGTTGTCAATGAAAATGCCAATAAAGACAGCGATGTCTTCAACACCCAGCGTGATTTGACAGCAGGGATTGTTGGGAAGTCGATTGGGCTGCAAATGCTTCCTAAGCACGTAGCTAATGCTCACCAAAAAGGGGATATCCACTATCATGACTTGGACTACAGTCCCTACACTCCTATGACCAACTGCTGTTTGATTGATTTTAAAGGCATGCTAGAAAATGGTTTTAAGATTGGGAATGCAGAGGTAGAGAGTCCCAAGTCTATCCAGACTGCGACAGCTCAAATTTCTCAAATCATCGCTAACGTTGCTTCTAGCCAGTACGGGGGTTGCTCAGCTGACCGTATCGATGAAGTCTTGGCTCCGTATGCGGAGAAGAATTACCAAAAGCACCTCAAGGATGCGGAAGAGTGGGTCTTGCCCGAGAAACGGGAAGATTATGCTTGGAAGAAAACCCAAAAGGACATCTACGATGCCATGCAATCTCTTGAGTATGAAATCAATACCCTCTTCACTTCAAATGGACAAACACCTTTTACTTCACTAGGTTTTGGTCTAGGAACTAGTCGTTTTGAGCGGGAAATTCAAAAAGCTATCTTGACCATCCGAATCAAGGGGCTTGGTTCAGAACACCGCACAGCCATCTTTCCTAAACTCATCTTTACGCTGAAAAGAGGACTCAACTTAGAGGAAGGTTCACCTAACTACGACATCAAACAGTTGGCTCTTGAGTGTGCAACCAAGCGGATGTACCCAGATGTCTTGTCCTATGATAAGATTATCGAACTGACTGGTTCTTTCAAGGTTCCTATGGGTTGTCGCTCCTTCCTCCAAGGCTGGAAAGATGAAAATGGTGTTGAGGTCAATTCAGGTCGTATGAATCTAGGTGTTGTGACGGTTAATCTGCCTCGTATCGCCCTCGAGTCTGAAGGAGATCTGAATAAGTTTTGGGAAATCTTCAACGAGAGAATGAACATTGCGGAGGATGCTCTGGTTTATCGTGTCGAACGAACCAAGGAAGCAACACCAGCAAATGCCCCTATCCTTTATCAGTATGGAGCCTTCGGTCGCCGTCTCGGAAAAGAAGAAAGTGTTGACCAACTCTTTAAGAATCGCCGTGCGACAGTTTCGCTGGGCTACATCGGTTTGTACGAAGTGGCTACAGTCTTCTTTGGAAATAGCTGGGAAAGCAATCCTGAAGCCAAGGAATTCACATTGGAAATCATTCGCGATATGAAACGTCGTGTGGAAGAGTGGTCTGACCAATATGGTTACCATTTCTCTATCTACTCAACACCATCCGAAAGTCTGACAGACCGCTTCTGTCGCTTGGATACAGAGAAGTTCGGCTCTATTCCTGATATTACAGACAAGGAATACTACACCAACTCGTTCCACTATGATGTCCGTAAAAATCCAACACCGTTTGAAAAACTGGATTTTGAAAAAGTTTATCCAGAAGCAGGTGCGTCAGGTGGTTTCATCCACTATTGTGAGTATCCAGTTCTTCAACAAAATCCTAAGGCCCTGGAAGCTGTCTGGGACTATGCCTATGACCGTGTCGGCTATCTAGGAACCAATACTCCGATTGATCGTTGCTACAAGTGCGACTTTGAAGGGGATTTTGAACCAACTGAGAGAGGATTTGCTTGTCCCAACTGTGGCAATAGCGACCCTAAAACAGTAGATGTGGTCAAACGTACGTGTGGTTATCTGGGCAATCCTCAAGCACGCCCGATGGTTAACGGACGCCACAAGGAAATCGCTGCGCGTGTCAAACACATGAATGGCTCTACTATCAAAACAGCTGGACATGAAGTAACAAATTAGAAGGAAACGGAATGGGGAAATACCAATTAGACGATAAGGGACGCGCACAAGTGACCCGTTATCACGAGAAACACTCTAAAGGTGGGACAGGTAAAAAAGAACGCTTGCTCAACCTCAGAGAACAGTTTTTAAACAAGAACAAGAAAAAATAAAAGTGAGAGTCCGCTCTCGCTTTTCTCTTAGCGGGAGGTAAGGATGGAATTACGTAGACCAAGATTAGCAGATAAAGAAACAGTTTTAGAGATGATGGCAGAGTTTGAACAGACTCAATCAGCCCACGATGGCGGATTTTGGGATGCTGAGAATTTTGTTTATGAAGAGTGGCTAGAAGAAAATCTTCAAGCGGAAGCGGGACTCAATATTCCTGAAAACTGGGTTCCTGCTATCCAGCTGGTTAGTTTTGACGTAGCAGGCCAGGCTCTTGGCTTTCTCAACCTTCGTCTCCGATTAAATGACTACTTACTAGAAAATGGGGGCCATATTGGCTACTCCATTCGTCCATCTGAAAGAGGTAAGGGTTATGCCAAAGAATCCCTCCGACAAGGTCTACAAGTTGCCAAGGAGAAGAACATAAAAAAAGCACTTGTGACCTGTAGTACGGAAAATCCTGCTAGTAGGGCGGTGATTGTGGCAAATGGTGGGGTGTTTGAGGATGTTCGCAATGGTGTAGAACGTTACTGGATAGATTTGGAGTAAAAGGATGACATGGAATACACCAAAACCAGGTGAATGGAAAAGTGAGGAACTTAGTAAAGGGCGTATCATTGATTATAAGGCCTTTAACTTTGTCGATGGAGAAGGTGTGCGAAACTCTCTCTATGTATCAGGTTGCATGTTTCACTGCGAGGGGTGCTATAATGTTGCGACTTGGTCTTTCAATGCAGGGATTCCTTATACGGCAGAATTAGAAGAACAAATCATGGAAGACCTTGCCCAACCCTATGTTCAAGGATTGACCCTGCTGGGAGGAGAACCTTTTCTTAATACAGGTATCCTCTTACCTCTCGTTAAGCGCATTCGAAAGGAATTGCCAGACAAAGACATCTGGTCCTGGACGGGCTACACGTGGGAAGAAATGATGCTGGAGACTCCAGACAAATTGGAACTCTTGTCGCTGATTGACATCCTTGTCGATGGACGGTATGATAAAAGCAAGCGCAATCTCATGCTCCAGTTTCGAGGTTCGTCCAATCAACGGATTATTGATGTGCAAAAATCCCTCAAAAGAGGGCAAGTGGTGATTTGGGACAAGCTTAATGACGGAAAAGAAAGCTATGAACAGGTGAAGAGAGAATGAAGAAAAAAGACCTGATAGAACAACTGGTTTCAGAGATCGAAACGGGAAGAATTAGGACGCTGGGGATATACGGTCATGGGGCTTCAGGCAAGTCAACCTTCGCACAGGAATTATATCAAACCCTAGATTCTACTACAGTAAATTTGCTAGAAACAGATCCCTATATCACTTCAGAACGTCATCTGGTAGTACCAAAGCAAGCGCCAGATCAAAAGGTGACAGCTTGTCTCCCAGTGGCGCATGAACTGGCAAGTTTACAGAGAGATATTCTCGCCTTGCAGGCAGGTATGGATGTCTTGACAATCGATGAACCATGGAAGGCTAGTGAAATCTTGTCTGGAGCCAAGCCGCTTCTTATTGTTGAAGGGATGTCTGTGGGCTTTCTACCCAAGGAACTCTTTGACAAAACCATCTGTTTCTACACGGATGAAGAAACAGAGTTAAAGAGGCGCCTAGCTCGAGATACGACTATGAGAAATCGCGATGCTTCCTTTATACTAGCTAGCCATCAGATGAGACGAGAGCAGTATCTGCGTTACTATAGAGAAACCGAGTCTAAAGCGGACATTTTAGTAGATCAATCAGAAGATAAACTCAAGGTCAAAATGACACACATTATATAGAAGAAAAGGTAGTTTTTTATAGATATAAATCCGTAATTTTGGAAAGATAAAAAGAGAAAACAGTTTCATCCTAAAAAAACGAAAAAAACCTAACAAATCCCTTGCAATCGCAGGGGCTTTGTGTTATTCTATTATGGTGCTGTAAATTACAGCCTTAGCTTTGATGCAAGAGGTTGCGACACGCTCGGTTGCATTGCCACGCAACGCGCGTCGGTTTTCTTGTGGAGCTAGCCTATTATCTTAAATAGACGAAAAGGAGAAAAAGATGGCAAACAAAAAAATCCGTATCCGTTTGAAAGCTTACGAACACCGTACGCTTGATACAGCGGCTGCAAAAATCGTAGAATCAGCTACTCGTACAGGTGCACAAGTTGCGGGTCCAATCCCACTTCCAACTGAACGTAGCCTCTACACAATCATTCGTGCGACTCACAAATACAAAGACTCTCGCGAACAATTTGAAATGCGTACACACAAACGTTTGATCGATATCGTTAACCCAACTCAAAAAACAGTTGATGCGTTGATGAAATTGGATCTTCCAAGTGGTGTAAACGTAGAAATCAAACTTTAATCTAAAGCTTGATACCTTGAGCATAAAAAACGCTCGTTAAAAACTTTTTGAATAAAAAATATAGAAAAGGAACTATTTTCTCATGACAAAAGGAATCTTAGGGAAAAAAGTGGGAATGACTCAAATCTTCACTGAAGCTGGCGAATTGATCCCTGTAACAGTTATTGAAGCAACTCCAAACGTTGTTCTTCAAGTTAAAACTGTAGAAACAGACGGATACAACGCTATCCAAGTTGGTTTCGATGACAAACGCGAAGTATTGAGCAACAAACCTGCTAAAGGACATGTAGCGAAAGCTAACACGGCTCCTAAGCGCTTCATTCGTGAATTCAAAAACGTTGAAGGCTTGGAAGTTGGTGCTGAAATCACAGTTGAAACATTCGCAGCTGGAGACGTTGTTGACGTAACTGGTACTTCTAAAGGTAAAGGTTTCCAAGGTGTTATCAAACGCCACGGACAATCACGTGGACCAATGGCTCACGGTTCTCGTTACCACCGTCGTCCAGGTTCTATGGGCCCTGTTGCACCTAACCGCGTATTCAAAGGTAAAAACCTTGCAGGACGTATGGGTGGCGACCGCGTAACAATTCAAAACCTAGAAGTTGTACAAGTTGTTCCAGAAAAGAACGTTATCCTTATCAAAGGTAACGTACCAGGTGCTAAGAAATCTCTTATCACTATCAAATCAGCAGTTAAAGCTGGTAAATAATAAAGAAAGGGGAAATCAGTCACAATGGCAAACGTAACATTATTTGACCAAACTGGTAAAGAAGCTGGCCAAGTTGTTCTTAACGATGCAGTATTTGGTATCGAACCAAATGAATCAGTTGTGTTTGATGTGATCATCAGCCAACGCGCAAGCCTTCGTCAAGGAACACACGCTGTTAAAAACCGCTCTGCAGTATCAGGTGGTGGACGCAAACCATGGCGTCAAAAAGGAACTGGACGTGCTCGTCAAGGTTCTATCCGCTCACCACAATGGCGTGGTGGTGGCGTTGTCTTCGGACCAACTCCACGTTCATACGGCTACAAACTTCCACAAAAAGTTCGTCGCCTAGCTCTTAAATCAGTTTACTCTGAAAAAGTTGCTGAAAACAAATTTGTAGCCGTTGATTCTCTTGAATTTACAGCTCCAAAAACTGCTGAATTTGCAAAAGTTCTTGCAGCATTGAGCATCGATTCTAAAGTTCTTGTTATCCTTGAAGAAGGAAATGAATTCGCAGCTCTTTCAGCTCGTAACCTTCCAAATGTGAAAGTTGCAACTGCTACAACTGCAAGTGTTCTTGACATCGCAAATAGCGACAAACTTCTTGTCACACAAGCAGCTATCTCTAAAATCGAGGAGGTTCTTGCATAATGAATTTGTATGATGTTATCAAAAAACCTGTCATCACTGAAAGCTCAATGGCTCAACTTGAAGCAGGAAAATATGTATTTGAAGTTGACACTCGTGCACACAAACTTTTGATCAAGCAAGCTGTTGAAGCTGCTTTCGAAGGTGTTAAAGTTGCCAACGTTAACACAATCAACGTAAAACCAAAAGCGAAACGTGTTGGACGTTACACTGGTTTTACTAACAAAACTAAAAAAGCTATCATCACACTTACAGCTGACTCAAAAGCAATCGAGTTGTTCGCTGCTGAAGCTGAATAATCTAAGGAGGAAATATCGTGGGAATTCGTGTTTATAAACCAACAACAAACGGTCGCCGTAATATGACTTCTTTGGATTTCGCTGAAATCACAACAAGCACTCCTGAAAAATCATTGCTTGTTGCTTTGAAGAGCAAGGCTGGTCGTAACAACAACGGTCGTATCACTGTTCGTCACCAAGGTGGTGGACACAAACGTTTCTACCGTTTGGTTGACTTCAAGCGTAACAAAGACAACGTTGAAGCAGTTGTTAAAACTATCGAGTACGATCCAAACCGTTCTGCAAACATCGCTCTTGTACACTACACTGACGGTGTGAAAGCATACATCATCGCTCCAAAAGGTCTTGAAGTTGGTCAACGCATCGTTTCAGGTCCAGAAGCAGATATCAAAGTCGGAAACGCTCTTCCGCTTGCTAACATCCCAGTTGGTACTTTGATTCACAACATCGAATTGAAACCAGGTCGTGGTGGTGAATTGGTGCGTGCTGCTGGAGCTTCTGCTCAAGTATTGGGTCAAGAAGGTAAATATGTTCTTGTTCGTCTTCAATCTGGCGAAGTACGTATGATTCTTGGAACTTGTCGTGCAACAGTTGGTGTTGTCGGAAACGAACAACATGGACTTGTAAACCTTGGTAAAGCAGGACGTAGCCGTTGGAAAGGTATCCGCCCAACAGTTCGTGGTTCTGTAATGAACCCTAACGATCACCCACACGGTGGTGGTGAAGGTAAAGCACCAGTTGGTCGTAAAGCGCCATCTACTCCATGGGGCAAACCTGCTCTTGGTCTTAAAACTCGTAACAAGAAAGCGAAATCTGACAAACTTATCGTTCGTCGTCGCAACGAGAAATAATAGTAAACTAGTCGCTTAAGCAACTAGGAAATCCGCCAGCTCGGTAGCGCTCCATGTGAGCGCAAGCCGTTGTGGTACAACATTTAAAGGAGAAAATATAAAAATGGGACGCAGTCTTAAAAAAGGACCTTTCGTCGATGAGCATTTGATGAAAAAAGTTGAAGCTCAAGCTAACGACGAAAAGAAAAAAGTTATCAAAACTTGGTCACGTCGTTCAACGATCTTCCCAAGTTTCATTGGTTACACTATTGCAGTTTATGACGGACGTAAACACGTACCTGTTTACATCCAAGAGGACATGGTAGGTCACAAACTTGGTGAATTTGCACCAACTCGCACTTACAAAGGTCACGCTGCAGACGACAAGAAAACACGTAGAAAATAAGGAGAACATAAATGGCAGAAATTACTTCAGCTAAAGCAATGGCTCGTACAGTACGTGTTTCACCTCGTAAATCACGTCTTGTTCTTGACAACATCCGTGGTAAAAGCGTAGCCGATGCTATTGCAATCTTGACATTCACACCAAACAAAGCTGCTGAAATCATCTTGAAAGTCTTGAATTCAGCTGTAGCTAACGCTGAAAACAACTTTGGTTTGGACAAAGCTAACTTGGTAGTATCTGAAGCATTCGCAAACGAAGGACCAACTATGAAACGTTTCCGTCCACGTGCGAAAGGTTCAGCTTCACCAATCAACAAACGTACAGCTCACATCACTGTGGCTGTTGCAGAAAAATAAGGAGGTAACATCGTGGGTCAAAAAGTACATCCAATTGGTATGCGTGTCGGCATCATCCGTGATTGGGATGCCAAATGGTATGCTGAAAAAGAATACGCGGATTACCTTCATGAAGATCTTGCAATCCGTAAATTCGTTCAAAAAGAACTTGCTGACGCAGCAGTTTCAACTATCGAAATTGAACGCGCAGTAAACAAAGTTAACGTTTCACTTCACACTGCTAAACCAGGTATGGTTATTGGTAAAGGTGGTGCTAACGTTGATGCACTCCGTGCAAAACTTAACAAATTGACTGGAAAACAAGTACACATCAACATCATCGAAATCAAACAACCTGATTTGGATGCTCACCTTGTAGGTGAAGGAATTGCTCGTCAATTGGAGCAACGTGTCGCTTTCCGTCGTGCACAAAAACAAGCAATCCAACGTGCAATGCGTGCTGGAGCTAAAGGAATTAAAACTCAAGTATCAGGTCGTTTGAACGGTGCAGATATCGCCCGTGCTGAAGGATACTCTGAAGGAACTGTTCCACTTCACACACTTCGTGCAGATATCGATTACGCTTGGGAAGAAGCAGATACTACATACGGTAAACTTGGTGTTAAAGTATGGATCTACCGTGGTGAAGTTCTTCCAGCTCGTAAAAACACTAAAGGAGGTAAATAACCAATGTTAGTACCTAAACGTGTTAAACACCGTCGTGAATTCCGTGGAAAAATGCGCGGTGAAGCAAAAGGTGGAAAAGAAGTAGCATTCGGTGAATACGGTCTTCAAGCTACAACTAGCCACTGGATCACTAACCGCCAAATCGAAGCTGCTCGTATCGCAATGACTCGTTACATGAAACGTGGTGGTAAAGTTTGGATTAAAATCTTCCCACACAAATCATACACTGCTAAAGCTATCGGTGTGCGTATGGGATCTGGTAAAGGGGCACCTGAAGGTTGGGTAGCGCCAGTTAAACGTGGTAAAGTGATGTTCGAAATCGCTGGTGTATCTGAAGAGATTGCTCGTGAAGCGCTTCGTCTTGCAAGCCACAAATTGCCAGTTAAATGTAAATTCGTAAAACGTGAAGCAGAATAAGGAGAAGGCATGAAACTTAATGAAGTAAAAGAATTTGTTAAAGAACTTCGTGGTCTTTCTCAAGAAGAACTCGCGAAGCGCGAAAACGAATTGAAAAAAGAATTGTTTGAACTTCGTTTCCAAGCTGCTACTGGTCAATTGGAACAAACAGCTCGCTTGAAAGAAGTTAAAAAACAAATCGCTCGTATCAAAACAGTTCAATCTGAAGCGAAATAATAGACTAGGGAAGGAGAAATTTCAATGGAACGCAATAATCGTAAAGTTCTTGTTGGACGTGTTGTATCTGACAAAATGGACAAGACAATCACAGTTGTAGTTGAAACAAAACGTAACCACCCAGTCTATGGTAAACGTATTAACTACTCTAAAAAATACAAAGCACATGATGAAAACAATGTTGCCAAAGAAGGCGATATCGTACGTATCATGGAAACTCGTCCGCTTTCAGCTACAAAACGTTTCCGTCTTGTAGAAGTTGTTGAAGAAGCGGTCATCATCTAATCAAACCTGAAAGGAGAAAACTGAAATGATTCAAACAGAAACTCGTTTGAAAGTCGCAGACAACAGCGGTGCGCGCGAAATCTTGACTATCAAAGTTCTTGGTGGTTCAGGACGTAAATTTGCAAACATCGGTGATGTTATCGTGGCATCTGTAAAACAAGCTACTCCTGGTGGTGCGGTTAAAAAAGGTGACGTTGTAAAAGCTGTTATCGTTCGTACTAAATCAGGTGCTCGTCGTGCTGATGGTTCATACATCAAATTTGACGAAAACGCAGCAGTTATCATCCGTGAAGACAAAACTCCTCGCGGAACACGTATCTTTGGCCCAGTTGCACGTGAATTGCGTGAAGGTGGCTTCATGAAGATCGTGTCACTTGCTCCAGAAGTACTTTAATTTTTAGAAACAAACTAGTCCCCTAGCTTAATGCTAGGGTGCCCTTATGGGCGTAAGAAAAATCAAGGAGAAACCTAATGTTTGTAAAAAAAGGCGACAAAGTTCGCGTAATCGCTGGTAAAGATAAGGGAACAGAAGCTGTTGTCCTTACTGCCCTTCCAAAAGTAAACAAAGTTATCGTTGAAGGTGTCAACATCGTTAAGAAACACCAACGTCCAACTAACGAGCTTCCTCAAGGTGGTATCATCGAGAAAGAAGCAGCTATCCACGTATCAAACGTTCAAGTATTGGACAAAAATGGTGTAGCTGGTCGTGTTGGTTACAAATTTGTAGACGGTAAAAAAGTTCGCTACAACAAAAAATCAGGCGAAGTGCTTGATTAATCACGAAGGAAAGGAGAAGTATAATGGCAAATCGTTTAAAAGAAAAATATCTTAATGAAGTAGTTCCTGCTTTGACAGAACAATTCAACTACTCATCAGTGATGGCTGTGCCTAAAGTAGATAAGATCGTTTTGAACATGGGTGTTGGTGAAGCTGTATCAAACGCTAAAAGTCTTGAAAAAGCTGCTGAAGAATTGGCACTTATCTCAGGTCAAAAACCACTTATCACTAAAGCTAAAAAATCAATCGCCGGCTTCCGTCTTCGTGAAGGTGTAGCGATCGGTGCAAAAGTTACCCTTCGTGGTGAACGTATGTACGAATTCTTGGACAAATTGGTTTCAGTTTCACTTCCACGTGTGCGTGACTTCCATGGTGTTCCAACAAAATCATTTGATGGCCGCGGAAACTACACACTTGGTGTGAAAGAACAATTGATCTTCCCAGAAATCAACTTTGATGACGTTGACAAAACTCGTGGTCTTGACATCGTTATAGTAACAACTGCTAACACTGACGAAGAGTCACGTGCATTGCTTACAGGCCTTGGAATGCCTTTTGCAAAATAATATAGGAGGTAAATCTAATGGCTAAAAAATCAATGATTGCTAAGAACAAACGTCCAGCGAAGTTCTCTACTCAAGCTTATACTCGTTGTGAAAAATGTGGTCGTCCACATTCAGTTTACCGCAAATTTAAACTTTGCCGTGTTTGCTTCCGTGAATTAGCTTACAAAGGACAAATTCCTGGTGTAACAAAAGCATCTTGGTAATTTAAGATATCAAGGGCGTCAAAACTCAAAGTGAAAATAGGAAACTTGACGAAGAAACTGAAGTTTCTAGGAAAGTTTATCTTTTTCACGCAGAGTTTAGCCCGGGTTCAGTTGGGCTTGCCAATTTGAACACGAGCTACAGCTTTGGCAAAAAAGACCAATTTTCTTTGGAGCATCGCTCCAGCATCAAATTGTCTATTTTTGCTCTTGCTGTTACGCTCTTTGTATCATGTATTAACTAGCAAGTGCAACTTGCAAACTACTAGTAAGAGGAGAAAAACAAAATGGTTATGACTGACCCAATCGCAGACTTCCTAACTCGTATTCGTAACGCTAACCAAGCGAAACACGAAGTACTTGAAGTACCTGCATCAAACATCAAAAAAGGGATTGCTGAAATCCTTAAACGCGAAGGTTTTGTTAAGAACGTAGAAATCATCGAAGATGACAAACAAGGCATCATCCGTGTATTCCTTAAATACGGACCAAACGGTGAAAAAGTTATCACTAACTTGAAACGTGTTTCTAAACCAGGACTTCGTGTCTACAAAAAACGTGAAGATCTTCCAAAAGTTCTTAACGGACTTGGAATTGCTATCCTTTCAACTTCTGAAGGTTTGCTTACTGATAAAGAAGCTCGCCAAAAGAATGTTGGTGGTGAGGTTATCGCTTACGTTTGGTAATATTTAGCTCCCAATTTCTTTGTGAGTCTTCGTTATCGTCTCTTGCCTAACCCAAAATTATGCCTTCGAGACGATGCCTAGATTCACTTTGAAATTGAAACCTAAATGTTCCTTTAAATCGAGAAATCGATTTAACCCCGTGAAAACTGGCCGTTATGGCCTGACAATTTAACAGGAGAAAATAAACATGTCACGTATTGGTAATAAAGTTATCGTGTTGCCTGCTGGTGTTGAAATCACTAACAATGACAACGTTGTAACTGTAAAAGGACCTAAAGGAGAACTTACTCGTGAGTTCTCAAAAGATATTGAAATCCGTGTGGAAGGTACTGAAGTAACTCTTCACCGTCCAAACGATTCAAAAGAAATGAAAACAATCCACGGAACTACTCGTGCCCTTTTGAACAACATGGTAATTGGTGTATCAGAAGGATTCAAGAAAGAACTTGAAATGCGCGGGGTTGGTTACCGTGCACAACTTCAAGGTAAAAAACTTGTTTTGGCTGTTGGTAAATCTCATCCAGACGAAGTTGAAGCTCCAGAAGGAATTACTTTTGAACTTCCAAACCCAACAACAATCGTTGTTAGCGGAATTTCAAAAGAAGTAGTTGGTCAAACAGCTGCTTACGTACGTAGCCTCCGTTCGCCAGAACCATATAAAGGTAAAGGTATCCGTTACGTTGGTGAATTCGTTCGCCGTAAAGAAGGTAAAACAGGTAAATAATGTTGAGTGGTTGATTTTCAACCACCGACCTATTTTCCAACTTAGTGCATAGCACATGATTTAAAACTAAAGAGGTGAAAACTGTGATTTCTAAACCAGATAAAAACAAACTCCGCCAAAAACGCCACCGTCGCGTTCGCGGAAAACTCTCTGGAACTGCTGATCGCCCACGTTTGAACGTATTCCGTTCTAATACAGGCATCTACGCTCAAGTGATTGATGACGTAGCGGGTGTAACGCTCGCAAGTGCTTCAACTCTTGACAAAGAAGTTTCAAAAGGAACTAAAACTGAACAAGCCGTTACTGTCGGTAAACTCGTTGCAGAACGTGCAAACGCTAAAGGTATTTCAGAAGTGGTGTTCGACCGCGGTGGATATCTATATCACGGACGTGTGAAAGCTTTGGCTGATGCAGCTCGTGAAAACGGATTGAAATTCTAATAGGAGGACACTAGAAAATGGCATTTAAAGACAATGCAGTTGAATTAGAAGAACGCGTAGTTGCTGTCAACCGTGTTACAAAAGTTGTTAAAGGTGGACGTCGTCTTCGTTTCGCAGCTCTTGTTGTTGTTGGTGACCACAACGGTCGCGTAGGATTTGGTACTGGTAAAGCTCAAGAAGTTCCAGAAGCAATCCGCAAAGCAGTAGAAGATGCTAAGAAAAACTTGATTGAAGTTCCTATGGTTGGAACAACAATCCCACACGAAGTTCTTTCAGAATTCGGTGGAGCTAAAGTATTGTTGAAACCTGCTGTAGAAGGTTCTGGAGTTGCCGCTGGTGGTGCAGTTCGTGCCGTTGTGGAATTGGCAGGTGTGGCAGATATTACATCTAAATCACTTGGTTCTAACACTCCAATCAACATTGTTCGCGCAACTGTTGAAGGTTTGAAACAATTGAAACGCGCTGAAGAAGTTGCTGCCCTTCGTGGTATTTCAGTTTCTGATTTGGCATAAGAAAGGGGATAAAATGGCTCAAATTAAAATTACTTTGACTAAGTCTCCAATCGGACGCATTCCATCACAACGTAAAACTGTTGTAGCACTTGGACTTGGCAAATTGAACAGCTCTGTTATTAAAGAAGACAACGCTGCTATCCGTGGTATGATCACTGCAGTATCTCACTTGGTAACAGTTGAAGAAGTAAACTAATGAATTTTTAGGGGATGTGGCAATACTCATCCCCTAAAACTAGGTATAGTCATCTAAGATGACCATGTATAGGCGAGTTGATAAGGGAGACAACCTTTTCTCTCTTATCGGCGCTAGCATTTTACAAAAGAGGAGAAAATAATAATGAAACTTCATGAATTGAAACCTGCAGAAGGTTCTCGTAAAGTACGTAACCGTGTTGGTCGTGGTACTTCATCAGGTAACGGTAAAACATCTGGTCGCGGTCAAAAAGGTCAAAAAGCTCGTAGCGGTGGCGGAGTTCGCCTTGGTTTTGAAGGTGGACAAACTCCATTGTTCCGTCGTCTTCCAAAACGTGGATTCACTAACATCAACGCTAAAGAATACGCAATTGTAAACCTTGACCAATTGAACGTCTTTGAAGACGGTGCAGAAGTAACTCCAGTTGTACTTATCGAAGCAGGAATTGTGAAAGCTGAAAAATCAGGAGTTAAAATTCTTGGTAACGGTGAGTTGACTAAGAAATTGACTGTGAAAGCAGCTAAATTCTCTAAATCAGCTGAGGAAGCTATCACTGCTAAAGGTGGTTCTGTAGAAGTCATCTAAGAGAGGTGACCCATGTTTTTTAAATTACTAAAAGAAGCGCTCAAGGTTAAACAAGTTCGATCAAAAATTCTCTTTACAATTTTTATCATTCTTGTTTTCCGTATTGGGACAAGTATTACTGTTCCAGGTGTGAATGCGAAAAGTTTAGAAGCTCTCAGCGGTTTATCTTTCTTGAACATGCTTAGTCTTGTTTCAGGGAATGCCATGAAGAACTTCTCCGTTTTTGCACTCGGAGTAAGTCCGTATATCACTGCTTCTATCGTTGTTCAATTGCTACAAATGGATATTTTACCGAAGTTTGTAGAATGGGGCAAACAAGGGGAAGTAGGACGGAGAAAACTAAATCAGGCTACCCGTTATATTGCACTTGTACTTGCATTTGTTCAATCTATCGGGATTACAGCAGGATTTAATACTCTATCTGGGGCGAAATTATTAACGACAGCTTTAACTCCACAAGTCTTTGTTACCATTGGTATTATCCTCACAGCAGGTAGTATGATTGTAACTTGGCTCGGGGAACAAATTACAGATAAGGGATACGGAAATGGTGTTTCTATGATCATCTTTGCAGGTATTGTTGCTTCAATTCCTGAGATGATTAAAGGCATCTATGTTGACTACTTCGTCAATATTCCAAGTAGCCGTTTGACTTCATCTATTATCTTTGTCGTTATTTTGATTATCGCTGTCTTGTTGATTGTATACTTTACAACCTTTGTTCAACAGGCAGAATATAAAATTCCAATCCAATATACAAAAGTTGCTCAAGGAGCCCCATCAAGCTCATACCTTCCATTGAAGGTAAACCCAGCGGGGGTTATCCCAGTTATCTTTGCAAGTTCCATCACAGCAGCACCTGCAGCCATTCTTCAATTTTTGAGTGCTACAGGTCATGATTGGGCTTGGGTACGTACAGCACAGGAAATGTTATCTACAACATCTCCGACTGGTGTTGCTATGTATGCCTTGCTAATCATTCTCTTTACGTTCTTCTATACATTTGTACAGATCAATCCAGAGAAAGCAGCAGAAAACTTGCAAAAGAGTGGAGCCTACATTCATGGTGTCCGTCCTGGTAAGGGAACTGAAGAATTCATGTCGAAACTTCTTCGTCGCCTTGCGACTGTCGGATCGATCTTCCTAGGTGTGATTTCTATCTTGCCGATTGTGGCAAAAGATGTCTTTGGTCTTTCAGAAGCTGTTGCTTTTGGGGGAACTAGTCTTTTGATCATTATCTCAACCGGTATTGAAGGAATCAAACAGCTAGAAGGTTACCTATTGAAACGTAAGTATGTTGGTTTCATGGACAAAACAGAATAAAAGCAAAATTACTTTTGCTTAGAGAGTGGAGTATGAAGGTCTATCTATTAGAGAGATTTTCGTCTCCCCTCTTCTATTTTGTTTTTAAATAGGGGTTGAAAGAGATTTCTGCTTCTATTTAAATACAAAATAAGGAGATCCTATCATGAATCTTTTGATTATGGGCTTACCTGGAGCAGGTAAGGGAACGCAAGCAGCTAAAATTGTGGAGCAATTCCACGTGGCACACATTTCAACTGGAGATATGTTCCGTGCTGCTATGGCAAATCAAACTGAAATGGGTGTACTTGCAAAGTCATACATCGACAAAGGTGAGTTGGTTCCAGATGAAGTTACAAATGGAATCGTTAAAGAACGCCTTTCACAGGACGACATCAAGGAAACAGGTTTCTTGTTGGATGGTTACCCACGTACTATTGAACAAGCCCATGCCTTGGATAAAACATTGGCGGAACTCGGTATCGAACTAGAAGGTGTGATCAATATCGAAGTGAACCCAGATTGTCTCTTGGAACGTTTGAGTGGCCGTATCATCCATCGCGAAACAGGTGAAACCTTCCACAAAGTTTTCAACCCACCAGTTGACTATAAGGAAGAAGATTATTACCAACGTGAAGATGACAAACCGGAGACAGTGAAGCGTCGTTTGGATGTGAATATTGCACAAGGTGAACCAATCATTGCTCACTACCGTGCCAAAGGTTTGGTCCACGATATCGAAGGAAATCAAGATATCAATGATGTGTTCAAAGACATCGAAAAAGTATTGACAAATTTGAAATAAAGCGTTTTTCACACTTGCAAAAAATCGCTACAAATGTTATACTGAGATAGTCTGACTTATAATTGTTGTCTCTGTTTTCAGAGGCATCGAATCGAAATTTATGGAGGTGCTTTTGCGTGGCAAAAGACGATGTGATTGAAGTTGAAGGCAAAGTAGTCGATACAATGCCTAACGCAATGTTTACGGTTGAACTTGAAAATGGACATCAGATTTTAGCAACAGTTTCTGGTAAAATTCGTAAAAACTATATTCGTATTTTAGCGGGAGATCGTGTTACTGTCGAGATGAGTCCATATGACTTGACACGTGGACGTATCACTTACCGCTTTAAATAATCGAAAAACTTGGAGGGATAAGAAATGAAAGTAAGACCATCGGTCAAACCAATTTGCGAATACTGTAAAGTAATTCGTCGTAATGGTCGTGTTATGGTAATTTGCCCAGCAAATCCAAAACACAAACAACGTCAAGGATAAGATAGAAAGGAGAAAACATGGCTCGTATTGCTGGAGTTGACATTCCAAATGACAAACGCGTAGTAATCTCATTGACTTACGTTTATGGTATCGGACTTGCAACATCTAAGAAAATTTTGGCTGCTGCTGGAATCTCAGAAGATGTTCGTGTACGTGACCTTACATCAGATCAAGAAGATGCTATCCGTCGTGAAGTGGATGCAATCAAAGTTGAAGGTGACCTTCGTCGTGAAGTAAACTTGAACATTAAACGTTTGATGGAAATCGGTTCTTACCGTGGTATTCGTCACCGTCGTGGACTTCCTGTCCGTGGACAAAACACTAAAAACAACGCTCGCACTCGTAAAGGTAAAGCTGTTGCGATTGCTGGTAAGAAAAAATAATATAGGAGGTAAAAGTCTTGGCTAAACCAACACGTAAACGTCGTGTGAAAAAGAATATCGAATCTGGTATTGCTCATATTCACGCTACATTTAATAACACTATTGTTATGATTACTGATGTGCATGGTAATGCAATTGCTTGGTCATCAGCTGGTGCTCTTGGTTTCAAAGGTTCTCGTAAATCTACACCATTCGCTGCTCAAATGGCTTCTGAAGCTGCTGCTAAATCTGCACAAGAACACGGTCTTAAATCAGTTGAAGTTACTGTAAAAGGTCCAGGTTCTGGTCGTGAGTCAGCTATTCGTGCGCTTGCTGCCGCTGGTCTTGAAGTAACAGCAATTCGTGATGTGACTCCAGTGCCACACAATGGTGCTCGTCCTCCAAAACGTCGCCGTGTATAATCATCGCATTACACTGCTTTTCGTTTAAGAGGGAGTAACTAAATGATTGAGTTTGAAAAACCAAATATAACAAAAATTGATGAAAATAAAGATTATGGCAAGTTTGTAATCGAACCACTTGAACGTGGTTACGGTACAACTCTTGGTAACTCTCTTCGTCGTGTACTACTAGCTTCTCTACCAGGAGCAGCAGTGACATCTATCAACATTGAAGGTGTCTTGCATGAGTTCGACACAGTTCCAGGTGTTCGTGAAGACGTGATGCAAATCATTCTGAACATTAAAGGGATTGCAGTGAAATCATACGTTGAAGACGAAAAAATCATTGAACTGAATGTTGAAGGTCCCGCTGAAATTACAGCTGGAGACATTTTGACTGACAGTGATATTGAAATTGTAAATCCAGATCATTATCTCTTTACAATCGGTGAAGGTTCTTCTCTAAAAGCGACAATGACTGTTAACAGTGGTCGTGGATATGTACCTGCTGATGAAAACAAAAAAGATAATGCACCAGTTGGAACACTTGCTGTAGATTCTATTTATACACCAGTTACAAAAGTCAACTATCAAGTAGAGCCTGCTCGTGTAGGTAGCAATGATGGATTTGACAAATTAACCCTTGAAATCTTGACTAATGGAACAATTATTCCAGAAGATGCTTTAGGGCTTTCAGCACGTATCTTGACAGAACATCTTGATTTGTTTACAAATCTTACTGAGATTGCTAAGTCAACTGAAGTGATGAAAGAAGCTGATACTGAATCTGACGATCGTATTTTGGATCGTACGATTGAGGAACTGGACTTGTCTGTGCGTTCATACAACTGTTTGAAACGTGCCGGTATCAACACTGTGCATGATTTGACAGAAAAATCTGAAGCAGAGATGATGAAAGTACGAAATCTTGGACGCAAGAGTTTGGAAGAAGTGAAACTCAAACTCATTGATTTGGGTCTTGGATTAAAAGATAAATAAAGGAGGAATACATGGCTTACCGTAAACTAGGACGCACTAGCTCACAACGTAAAGCAATGCTTCGCGATTTGACAACTGACCTTTTGATCAACGAATCAATCGTGACAACTGAAGCTCGTGCTAAAGAAATCCGTAAAACTGTTGAAAAAATGATTACTCTAGGTAAACGTGGTGATTTGCATGCACGTCGTCAAGCAGCTGCTTTCGTACGTAATGAAATCGCATCTGAAAACTATGATGAAGCAACTGATAAGTACACTTCTACTACAGCACTTCAAAAATTGTTCTCAGAAATCGCACCTCGTTATGCTGAACGTAACGGTGGATACACTCGTATCCTTAAAACTGAACCACGTCGTGGTGATGCTGCGCCAATGGCGATCATCGAATTAGTATAAAATCATCAATTTTGTTGAGTGTTATGATGATGGAGTCTTGTGCTCTTAGTCTAGCTCTGGTCTACCGCTGGGACTTCGGTCCTAGCGGGAACACTCATCATCATTTGATAGGGTAGACGCTTGTTTACGAAATTGTTTTTTTCTTAAGAACAACTTCGTAAGCAGGCGTTTTTTAGTATTTTTTACGGAAATATGCTATACTAAGGAAAAAGAAAATCAAAAACGTTCAGGTTTTCTAATAATCGTAGAATGGGAGTCTAAAGATGAAGGCTATTATTACAGTGGTTGGCAAGGACAAGGCTGGGATCGTTGCAGGCGTGTCTACTAAGATTGCAGAGTTGGGTTTGAATATTGACGATATTTCTCAGACGGTGTTGGATGAATACTTTACCATGATGGCGGTCGTTTCTAGTGACGAAAAACAAGATTTCACTTATTTGCGAAATGAGTTTGAAACTTTCGGTCAGACCTTGAATGTCAAAATCAATATTCAAAGTGCGGCGATTTTTGACGCTATGTATAATATCTAGGAGGTTATCATGGATATTAGACAAGTTACAGAAACCATTGCCATGATCGAGGAGCAGAACTTCGATATCAGAACCATCACCATGGGGATTTCCCTTTTGGACTGTATTGATCCAGATATCAATCGTGCTGCTGAAAAGATTTACCAAAAAATCACCACTAAAGCTGCAAATTTAGTGGCTGTAGGAGATGAAATTGCTGCAGAACTTGGGATTCCTATTGTTAATAAACGGGTATCGGTGACTCCGATTTCATTGATTGGTGCTGCGACTGATGCGACAGACTATCTTGTTTTGGCAAAGGCACTTGACAAGGCTGCCAAGGAGATTGGTGTTGACTTTATCGGTGGATTCTCTGCCTTGGTACAAAAAGGCTACCAAAAAGGAGATGAAATTCTCATCAATTCTATCCCGCGCGCTCTAGCTGAGACAGACAAGGTTTGTTCGTCTGTTAACATTGGCTCGACCAAGTCAGGTATCAACATGACTGCGGTCGCTGATATGGGACGTATCATCAAGGAAACAGCTGCGATGTCAGATATGGGTGCGGCCAAGTTGGTCGTATTTGCTAATGCTGTTGAGGACAATCCTTTTATGGCAGGGGCTTTCCATGGTGTTGGCGAAGCAGATGTTATCATCAATGTCGGGGTTTCGGGTCCTGGTGTGGTCAAGCGTGCCTTGGAAAAGGTTCGTGGAGAGAGCTTTGATGTAGTAGCGGAAACAGTCAAGAAAACAGCATTCAAGATTACTCGTATCGGTCAGCTGGTTGGACAAATGGCGAGTGAACGCCTTGGTGTTGACTTTGGAATTGTCGACCTAAGCTTGGCACCTACTCCTGCAGTTGGTGATTCTGTGGCTCGTGTCCTTGAGGAAATGGGCCTAGAAACAGTTGGTACGCATGGGACAACGGCTGCCCTCGCTCTTTTGAATGACCAAGTTAAGAAGGGCGGAGTGATGGCTTGTAACCAAGTCGGTGGCTTGTCAGGTGCTTTTATCCCCGTTTCTGAAGATGAGGGGATGATTGCTGCGGTGCAAGATGGCTCTCTGAATTTAGAGAAACTAGAAGCCATGACGGCTATCTGTTCAGTTGGACTGGATATGATTGCCATTCCGGAAGATACGCCTGCTGAAACCATTGCAGCTATGATTGCGGATGAGGCGGCAATCGGTGTTATTAACATGAAAACGACAGCTGTTCGTATTATTCCAAAGGGCAAAGAAGGCGATATGATTAAGTTTGGTGGCTTGCTAGGGACAGCTCCAGTGATGAAAGTCAACGGGGCTTCGTCTGTTGATTTCATCTCTCGCGGTGGGCAAATCCCAGCTCCAATCCATAGTTTTAAAAATTGAGAAAAAGTGAGATGATTTAAGTTGTTTTTAAGGATGGATGTGTATACTATAATCATTAAATGAAGACCTCCTAACTTTGTTTAATAGAAATCCTAAACTTTTTCATAATAATCTCCTAGGGAAGCTACCATGAGGGTAGCTTTTCTTTTGGATAATTTACAAATGTTGGCTTTGCTTTTGAAAGCCGAATATTTCTTTGATTCATGATATAATAGAAGAAAATGGAGGATAGAAAATGTCTAAAGTAAGATTGTATTTGGTCCGTCATGGGAAAACGATGTTTAACACCATTGGACGTGCTCAAGGATGGAGTGATACACCTCTGACTGCAGAAGGTGAGTTGGGAATCCATGAACTGGGAATTGGCTTGAGAGAGTCTGGCTTGCAGTTTGACCGCGCTTATTCCAGTGATTCAGGTCGCACTATTCAAACCATGGGAATTATCCTAGAAGAACTTGGACTACAGGGGAAAATCCCTTACCGCATGGACAAGCGCATCAGAGAGTGGTGCTTTGGTAGTTTTGATGGGGCCTATGATGGGGACCTCTTTATGGGATTGATTCCGAGAATTTTCAATGTAGACCATGTTCATCAGTTGTCCTATGCAGAACTAGCAGAAGGTTTGGTAGAGGTTGATACTGCAGGCTGGGCTGAAGGTTGGGAAAAACTCAGTGGTCGAATCAAGGAAGGCTTTGAAGCGATTGCTAAAGAAATGGAAGAACAAGGTGGGGGTAATGCCCTCGTTGTGAGCCATGGAATGACGATTGGTACCATTGTTTATCTGATCAATGGCATGCATCCGCATGGTCTCGATAATGGTAGCGTGACGATTCTTGAATATGAGGACGGTCAGTTTAGCGTAGAAGTTGTTGGTGACCGTAGTTATCGAGAGCTCGGACGTGAGAAGATGTTAGAGACAAATAGTTAATAGAAGTTAGCTCCGATTAGGAGCTAATTTTGAGTTAAAGGATATGATTTAAATCAATAGTTCCGAAAAAGTAAAAATTTTTGGGAGATGTTATGAAAGGAAAGCTAGAATTATTTTAGAGAAATAATACCCTAAAGTCCAACATAGTGGTATCCGATATAAACAGAGTGAAATCAAACTAAAAAGATTGAATCTTGCATAACGCAAAACTCAATCCTTCATTAAAAAAATATTTATCATGTTTAGTAATCATTCAAATCTAGTTGAAAGGTATGTTATATTTGAATGAAATTACCAAATATAAGGGAAAATTCGATAGCGAACCTTTTGACAGTATGTTTCATATGCTTCTCCAAAATGATTGTATAAGGCTTTTTCTTCTACTTTTAATCGAATACTGTAACCAACTACCAATAGAATGAGACAAATAATAATTGTGAGAGGATTTAATGAAACAATTGACAAGCCAAGTATGGATACGATGCTACCAGTATAGGCAGGATTTCTTACTATAGAGTAGGGACCTGCTTCTACCAACTGCTGACTATCTGTTGTTTGAACCGCAAGTGTAAAATTCTTCCCAAGATAATTAACTGCATAGATACGTAATACAAAGCCGGCTAGAGAAAGGAGAATTCCAATATAGATCAAAAAATGTGGCAATTGAGCTATAGAAGGTAGAAGTTGTTCATTCATTAATAGAAGACAACAAACAACACTACCAATAATGATGTAACGACTTCCTTTGTCTTCAGAGTTATTTTCATTGTTTGATTTTGTTTTCCTTTTAATCCACGTTTCTGTGATGATGAAAATGAGAATGAACCCATATGCAAAAATAGTTTGTAAATCCATGATTATTTCCTCCAGTTAGCATTATACAACTTTCAATTTTAGTGGTCAATTAAAAGGAAATAGTTAGAGTATGTTTTGTAATAGGTATCAATGGAAACTTCATGATTTCATCTGTAAAAATCTCTTGAAAATGGTATAATAGTAACATCATAAAATTGGAGAGAGACCATGAGTTTTTACAATCATAAAGAAATTGAGCCTAAGTGGCAGGGCTACTGGGCAGAACATCATACATTTAAGACAGGAACAGATGCATCAAAACCGAAGTTTTATGCTCTCGATATGTTCCCATATCCTTCAGGAGCTGGATTGCACGTAGGACACCCAGAAGGTTATACAGCGACTGATATCCTTAGCCGTTACAAACGTGCCCAAGGTTACAATGTCCTTCACCCAATGGGTTGGGATGCCTTTGGTTTGCCAGCTGAGCAATACGCTATGGATACGGGGAATGACCCGGCAGAATTTACAGCAGAAAACATTGCCAACTTCAAACGTCAAATCAATGCGCTTGGATTCTCTTACGACTGGGACCGTGAAGTCAACACAACAGATCCAAACTACTACAAATGGACTCAGTGGATCTTCACCAAGCTTTACGAAAAAGGCTTGGCCTATGAAGCCGAAGTACCAGTAAACTGGGTAGAAGAATTGGGAACAGCTATCGCCAACGAAGAAGTCCTGCCTGACGGAACTTCTGAACGTGGGGGCTATCCAGTTGTTCGCAAACCAATGCGCCAATGGATGCTTAAAATCACGGCCTATGCAGAGCGCTTGCTTAACGACTTGGATGAGTTGGATTGGCCAGAGTCTATCAAGGATATGCAACGCAACTGGATTGGTAAATCAACTGGTGCCAATGTAACCTTTAAAGTTAAGGGAACAGACAAGGAATTCACAGTCTTTACGACTCGTCCTGACACTCTTTTCGGTGCGACCTTCACAGTCTTGGCTCCTGAGCATGAACTAGTAGATGCCATCACAAGCTCAGAGCAAGCTGATGCAGTTGCGGACTACAAACACCAAGCTAGTCTCAAGTCTGACTTGGCTCGTACCGATCTAGCCAAGGAAAAAACAGGGGTTTGGACGGGCGCTTATGCCATCAACCCTGTCAATGGCAAGGAAATCCCAATCTGGATTGCCGACTATGTTCTTGCTAGCTATGGTACAGGTGCGGTAATGGCTGTTCCTGCCCACGACCAACGTGACTGGGAATTTGCCAAACAATTTGACCTTCCAATCGTAGAAGTGCTTGAAGGTGGAAATGTAGCAGAAGCTGCCTACACAGAAGATGGTCTTCATGTCAATTCAGACTTCCTTGATGGACTGAACAAAGAAGACGCTATTGCTAAGATTGTGGCTTGGTTGGAAGAGAAAGGTTGTGGACAAGAGAAGGTTACCTACCGTCTCCGCGACTGGCTCTTTAGCCGTCAACGTTACTGGGGGGAGCCAATCCCAATCATTCATTGGGAAGATGGAACTTCAACGGCTGTTCCTGAAAATGAATTGCCACTTGTCTTGCCAGTAACCAAGGACATCCGCCCTTCAGGTACAGGGGAAAGCCCATTGGCTAACTTGACCGACTGGCTTGAAGTGACGCGTGAAGATGGTGTCAAAGGTCGTCGTGAAACCAACACCATGCCACAATGGGCTGGTTCAAGCTGGTACTACCTCCGCTATATTGACCCGCACAATACTGAGAAATTGGCTGATGAGGACCTCCTCAAACAATGGTTGCCAGTAGATATCTACGTGGGTGGTGCAGAGCATGCTGTACTTCACTTGCTCTATGCTCGTTTCTGGCACAAATTCCTCTATGACCTCGGTGTTGTTCCGACTAAGGAACCATTCCAAAAACTCTTTAACCAAGGGATGATTTTGGGAACAAGCTACCGTGACCACCGTGGAGCTCTTGTAGCGACTGATAAGGTTGAAAAACGTGACGGTTCTTTCTTCCATCTGGAAACAGGAGAAGAGTTGGAGCAAGCACCAGCCAAGATGTCTAAATCGCTCAAGAACGTTGTTAACCCAGACGATGTGGTGGAACAATATGGTGCCGATACCCTTCGTGTTTATGAAATGTTCATGGGGCCACTTGATGCTTCAATTGCTTGGTCAGAAGAAGGTCTGGAAGGAAGCCGTAAGTTCCTTGACCGTGTTTACCGTTTGATTACAAGTAAAGAAATTGTTGCGGAAAATAATGGTGCTCTTGACAAGGTTTACAATGAAACCGTTAAATCTGTTACTGAGCAAATCGAATCCATGAAATTCAACACAGCCATTGCCCAACTTATGGTCTTTGTCAACGCTGCTAATAAGGAAGACAAACTCTATGTGGACTACGCCAAAGGCTTTATCCAATTGATTGCCCCATTTGCACCTCACTTGGCAGAAGAACTCTGGCAAACTGTTGCTGCAACAGGTGAGTCCATCTCTTATGTAGCTTGGCCAACTTGGGACGAAAGCAAATTGGTTGAAGACGAAATCGAAATCGTCATCCAAATCAAAGGAAAAGTCCGTGCCAAACTCATGGTCGCTAAAGACCTATCACGTGAAGAATTGCAAGAAATTGCTCTAGCGGATGAAAAAGTCAAAGCAGAGATTGACGGTAAGGAAATCGTGAAAGTGATTGCGGTACCTAACAAGCTCGTTAATATCGTTGTGAAATAAGATAGGAATCCTTCAGAGTAGAATCTGGAGGATTTTTTGAATTTTTTCATGAAAGTATGATATACTATGTGCAATTATAAAGTTTGAAAAGTGAATCAAGGAGAAAACAATGTCAGTAAACGAATATGGTCAGATAATTGGTGAGTCAATGGAAGGTTATACTCCAGGAGAATTGCCTTCCATTGATTTCTTAGAAGGGCGCTACGCTCGGATAGAGGCTCTTTCAGTGGAAAAGCATGCGGAGGATCTGCTAGCTGTTTATGGTCCTGATACGCCTCGTGAGATGTGGACCTACCTTTTTCAGGAACCAGTGGCAGATATGGAGGAACTGGTTACTGTCTTAAATTAGATGTTGGCTCGTAAGGACCGTTTTTACTATGCGATTATAGACAAGGCAACTGGTAAGGCTTTGGGGACTTTTTCTCTCATGCGTATTGACCAGAATAACCGAGTAATAGAAGTGGGTGCCGTCACTTTTTCTCCAGAATTAAGGGGAACACGTATAGGGACAGAGGCTCAATATCTCCTAGCTCGCTATGTTTTTGAGGAGCTTAACTATCGTCGCTATGAGTGGAAATGCGATGCTCTAAATCTGCCATCCAGACGAGCTGCGGAGCGTTTGGGATTTGTCTATGAAGGAACCTTCCGCCAGGCAGTCGTTTATAAGGGGCGTACGAGAGATACGGATTGGTTGTCTATGATTGATAAGGACTGGCCTCAAGTTAAAGCTCGTTTGGAAGCATGGTTGGCTCCTGAAAATTTTGATAAAAATGGACGGCAGTACAAGAGCTTGAGAGAATTCTAAGAGGTGTTGGGATGATAACTATTAGAAAGCAAGAAATCGTCAAGCTAGAGGATGTTTTGCATCTCTATCAGGCAGTTGGATGGACAAATTATACACATCAACCTCAGATGTTGGAGAAGGCCTTGTCTCACTCATTAGCGATTTATCTAGCACTTGATGGTGATGCTGTGGTGGGCTTGGTCCGTTTAGTCGGAGATGGTTTTTCATCGATTTTTGTCCAGGATTTGATCGTTTTGCCTAGCTATCAACGCCAAGGGATTGGTAGCGACTTGATGAAAGAGGCTTTAGGTGATTACAAAGATGCCTATCAAGTCCAACTAGTGACCGATCAGACAGAAAAAACCTTGGGATTCTATCGATCTCTGGGATTTGAAACCTTATCTACTTATGACTGTACAGGAATGATTTGGGTGGATCGAAAAAGATAAAAAAATATTTTTTCTTAAGTAAAATTTAAGTCTCCTTGTGTATTATATAGTTATTAAATAAAGACCTCCTAATACTCTTCGAAAATCTCACCATACTTCGTTAGAGTCGACTTAGCTAACTATAGTTATACTTGCGTCTATCTGCCTAGTCTGATTTCGATTTTCATTGAGTACCCTTTATTTAATGAAATCCCAAACTTTTCTTTTTCATCATAATCTCCTAAAGAAGTCACCCAATCAGGTGGCTTTTTTGTGGCTTGGAGAGGAAAATTCCATTTGAAAAGAATTTTTTAAAAAAATGATAAATCAGAGAAAAAGTTAAGTTAGCTTTAAGATTCATCTTGTATTATATAACCATTAAATAAAGACCTCCTAATACTCTTCGAAAATCTCATCAACCTTTGTTAGAGTCGACTTAGCTAACTATAGTTATGCTTGCGTCTATCTGCCTAGTCTGATTTCGATTTTCATTGAGTACCCTTTATTTAATGAAATCCTAAACTTTTCTTTTTCATAATAATCTCCCTTAACTCCAC